>NYTT01000029.1 GCA_002683775.1 Flavobacteriales bacterium | reverse complement strand
ATTAGAGATGCTATTGAATTTTTTGAATACTTTAAAATAAATAATTTAGTTATTGTGGGTGGTGAAGATGCACTCAAAGTTTCAAATATACTAGTAGAAAAAAATATCCCTGTCATTCTAAACAGAATTCATAGATTACCGAAATCACAAGACAGTCCAGTTGATGAACCGTATGTTCAAGCCAAAAAATTACAAGATAAAGGAATACTTTTTTGTTTAAGTTATGAAGGAGATATGGAGGCAATGGGAGCGAGAAATATTGCATTTACTGCTGGTACTACAATAGCATATGGACTAAAATATGAACAAGCTGTACAGTCTATTACTTTAAATACTGCAAAGATATTAGGTATTGATCATCTTGTAGGCTCTATAGAACCAAACAAAAAAGCAACCTTTTTTATTAGCTCTGGTGACGCTTTAGATATGCGATCAAATAATGTTGAAAAAGCATATGTTAACGGCAAAGAAATAAATTTGAATAATCACCAAAAAGAATTATTTAATAAATATAAATAATCTAATATCCGATATTTTTTCTAACTCTAGTTAAGACTTCATTCGCAATAACGCTTGCTTTTTCGGCTCCTTTCTTTAATTCTGTATCTAAAATATGTTTGTTAGACATTAAATCGTTAAACTTTTCTCTTTCCGCTTTATATTTATCACATATTAGCTCAAAAAGTTCTTGTTTTGCATTACCATAACCAAAATTTCCAGCTTTATATTTTGCACGTAATTGATCAATTTGCAAATCAGTGGCTATCAATTTATAAATCTGAAAAACATTACATGATTCAGCATCTTTAGGTTGCTCTAGTGGTGTTGAATCTGTTTTAATACTCATTATTTGTTTCCTTAACTTTTTATCTGTGAGAAAAATATTAATGCAATTATTATATGATTTACTCATTTTTTTTCCATTTGTTCCTGGTACAATCATTACACGTTTATCTATTTTTATTTCTGGAATAGTAAATGTATTTGGAAATTTATTATTAAATCTTGATGCAATATCTCTTGTAATTTCTAAATGTTGGGCTTGATCTTTACCTACAGGAACTATTTCTGCATCATAAAGCAAGATGTCTGCTGCCATTAAAACTGGATATGTAAACAGTCCTGCATTTATTTCAGAAATATGGTCACTTTTATCTTTAAAAGAATGTGCTAATTGCAATCTATTAAATGGTGCAAAACAATTAAGATACCATGAAAGTTCACATACACTAGGTAAATCTGATTGTCGATAAAAAATATTCTTTTCAGTGTTAAATCCGAAAGACAACCATGCTGCTGCTGTTGCATATGTGTTTTCTCTTAGCTGACTGGCATCTCTAATTGTTGTAAAAGAATGAAGATCAGCAATAAAAAACAAACTTTTATTCTCAATATCTTTAGATAATGAAATAGCTGGAATAATAGCTCCCAACAAATTTCCTAAATGGGGTGCCCCTGTACTTTGTATTCCTGTAAGTATTCTTGCCATTTATTTATAAATAATATGTTGTAAAAATATGATTTTTATCTTTGCATCCATGAAATGGTTACTCTATCTTTTAAGTAGTATTTGGAGACTTTGGTTTTTTTTAGTCTTTATAACTGTATTTATTGCTTTTATTCCGGTTTTATTTTTTTTCACAGCTATTATTAAAAATCACATGATAGTTGCTAAATTAACTAGTTATTGGAGTAAGCTTACTATCTGGCTTTCTTTCATCATTCCAATTGTTGAACGGGAAGCAGATATAAATAAAAAAAAATGTTATATATTTTGTCCTAATCATGTATCAACACTAGATATCCCATTAATTTTAGCTGTTTTACCAGTTCCTCTACAATTTATAGGTAAAGCAGAAATTGCCAAGTTACCTCTCTTTGGGTATTTCTATAAAAACAACTCAGTTATCGTTAATAGAGAAAACAGAAAAGATGCTTACACTGCATTTGTTAGAGCTGGATTAAGATTAGAAAAAGGATTAAATATGTGTATCTTTCCTGAAGGCGGGATACCTCCAGAAAATATCTTTCTAAAAAAATTCAAAAATGGTCCGTTTCGATTAGCAACAGACAAAAATATTCCAATAATACCTATAACATTACCTGATAATAAAAGTATGTTTCCTCAAGAATATTTTAAAGGAAGACCAGGTTTTGTGAGAGTGAAAATTCATAAACCAATCTATCCAAATAAAATTTCAGAAAATTCAATAAATGATTTGAATAATTCGGTTTACAATACTATTTTTGAACAATTGAAAATTTATGAAAAATAAAATCATAGTCGACAATAAATTAATTGAAAATTTATCAAAGCTTGCAAAATTAAGATTTGATGAAAAATCTTCATTAAAAATGAAAGATGATCTTACAACAATTCTTGGATTTATTGATACAATTTCAAAAGTTGACACAAAAGATATTCAGCCATTAATTTATATGAGCGAAGAAAAAAATATCTTACGTGAAGATGAAATTAATCATATTGTTTCACAGTCTGATGCTCTAAAGAATGCTCCTCAAAAGGATTCAGATTACTTTAAAGTTCCTACTGTTTTAAAAAAGTAGTTACAAATGGAACCAGCTTTCTGCTCTTTGTTTATTTTTCAAAGAAAATGAGATATTATTATAAACAAATTCATTTGTTTTGTTGTTATAATTATAATCAGATGACCAGTTTTTATGATTTTCAGATAGCTCTTTAATAGCTTTCATAATAAAGTCTACCTCATCATTTGTCATTGTTGGATGAATTGACATTCGTACCCACCCTGGCTTTAATGTTAAATCGCCTTGATTAATTTTTGATGTTATCTCGCATGATTGCTTCCTTGCAACATCCAATAAAATATGACCATATGTCCCAGCACAAGAACATCCTCCTCTAACTTGAATCCCGTATTTATCATTTAACAGCTGTACTGCTAAATTAAAATGTAAATCATCAATATAGAAAGAGTATATACCTAGTCTTTCAGAAAAATTATCTGCTAAAACATGGACGTTTTTTAAACGCAAAAAATTATCCCACACTATGTTATGTATTTCGTGTTCTCTATCTATTATGTTTTGAACCCCCATTTTATCTTTCAACTTTATTGCAAGTGCTGTTTTGATTGTCTGTAAAAAAGCAGGCGTACCTCCATCTTCTCTTGCTTCTATATCATTTACATATTTATGCTCTCCCCAAGGGTTAGTCCAGTCAACAGTTCCTCCCCCCGGGTTATCTGGAATATTATTTGAATATAAATTCTTATTAAATACTAAAATTCCAGTTGATCCAGGGCCACCTAAAAATTTATGTGGAGAAAAATAAATTGCATCTAATCTTTGTAATGGGTTTTTTGGATGCATTTTGATATCTATGTATGGAGCTGAGCATGCAAAGTCAACAAAACACAATCCATTATTTTTATGCATAATTTCAGAAATCTCATAATAAGGAGTGAATACACCTGTTACATTTGAACAAGATGTAATTGCTGCAATTTTAAGTTCTCTATCATTATATTTATTCAAAAGAACCTTAAAAGCATCTAAATCTATCTTACCATCATGCAAATAAGGAATAATCTTCACCTCAGCAATAGTCTCCATCCAAGAAGTTTGATTAGAATGATGTTCCATATGTGTAATAAAAACAATAGGTCTATTACAAATTTTAATCTGTGGCTTAAATTTCTCATGTATTTTTAAGCCCAAAATCCTTTGAAATTTATTAACTAACATTGTCATACCTGCTCCACCAGAAATTAAAACATCACTTTCACTAGCTCCGACATGTCTCTTAATAATATTTGTAGCTTCGTTAAATGCTAAACTCATTGTTGCTCCGGTAGTAGAGGTTTCAGTATGAGTATTCGCTACAAATGGAAACACTTCTTTATTGAATTTCTCTTCAATACCTTTATAGATTCTACCACTAGCTATCCAATCTGCATAAATAATTTTTTTTTCACCAAATGGTGAGGAAAATGTTCTATTGATCCCCACTATATTATCTCTGAATTGTGTAAAGTATTTTTCTAAACTCATTTTTAAAAATCCTGCAACAAATTTACATTATTTTCCTCAATATTAAGTAAAGAATTTATTCCCAAAATAATTGATCTATTGTCAGTTAAATGTCCTGAAGGAAAACCAAAACATATTGGAAAATCATATTCCTTAATATGTGAAAAAATAATCTCGTAAGCACTCATCCCATAAGGGTTAGTATTATCTTTCATGTCAGTCATTCCACCAACAATCATTCCTTTTAATTGTTTAAACTTATTATTTCTTTTTAAATTAATCATCATTCTATCTAAATGATATAAATATTCATCTATATCTTCAATAAATAATATCTTTCCACATGTGTCTAAGTCTGAATCTGATCCGATAAGACTATATATAATTGATAAATTACCACCCACAATTTCAGCCTGTACTCTACCTAATCTATTTAAAGAATTGGTAGAACAATTGATAAAGTTTTTTTTTCCAAAAAGAATATTTTTTAAACTTAATAAAGCATCCTTGCTATTATTTTTGAAATTGATAGGCATAGTTGCATGTAAAGATGATATTCCATATCTATTAAGGTGAGAATGTAAAACTGTAACATCACTATAACCAATTAACCATTTAGGATTTTTTCTTAAATTATTAAAATTAACGCCATCAATTATTTGTACTGTTCCGTAGCCTCCTCTAGCGCACAAAATTGCATTAATTGAGGGGTCATCAATCATTAACTGTAATGCAGATGTTCTTTGAGAGATTGTACCAGAAAACTGATAGTCTTCATAAAATAATGACTCAGGTAATATTATTTTTAATCCCCAACTTCTTAAAATATCAATAGCCGGTTGAATTTCTGTAATAGAAATTTTCCTTGCTGTAGAAATTAGACCTATCTTATCTCCAACTTTTATTTTATTTGGGATTTTCAATTTTCAATATATTAAAATGTAAAACATATCTTTGCTAAAATAAATCTTTCATACAAAATGAGCAAAAAAAGATACTTAATTACATCTGCATTACTATATGCAAATGGGCCTGTACACATTGGGCATGTTGCTGGAGCATATTTACCTGCCGACATTTATTCAAGGTATTTAATAGGTAAAGGACATGATGTAGCCTTTATATCTGGATCAGATGAACACGGTGCAGCAATTACATTACAAGCAAAGAAAGAAGGTGTCTTACCCAATGAAATAATTGATAAATACCATAGTTTAAATAAACAGTCTTTTAAAGATTTTGGCATCAATTTTAGTATTTATCACAGAACATCAGAAGACCTACATCATAAAACAGCTCAAGAAGTATTTACTGAGCTAGATAAGAAAAAAGTCTTTACAAAAAAAGAATCTAAACAATTCTATGACAAAGAAAATAAACAATTTTTAGCTGACAGATATATTACGGGGGAATGTCCTAGGTGTCATGCTTTAAATGCATATGGAGATCAATGTGAAAAATGTGGTGGCACCCTAAGTCCAGATGAATTAATAAATCCAAAATCAGTTTTGAGTGGAATCAAACCTATCAAAAAGAATACTACACATTGGTATCTTCCTATGCAAAAACATGAAAAATGGCTTAAATTATATATTGAAAAAGGAGAGCTAAATCAGAAAAAACATCATGATGTTAAACAATGGAAAAGTCAAGTTATTGGTCAATGCAAATCTTGGTTAGATTCAGGTTTACAAGAAAGAGCAATGACTAGAGATTTAGATTGGGGGGTAAAAGTTCCTGTGAAAAACGCAGATAATAAAGTATTGTATGTTTGGTTAGATGCTCCTATTGGATATATTTCTGCGACAAAACAATGGGCATTAGAAAACAACAAAAACTGGGAAGATTTTTGGAGAGATAAAAATACAGAGTTAATACATTTTATTGGTAAAGATAATATAGTTTTTCATTGTATTATTTTCCCTATTATATTAAAATCTCATGGTGATTTTATATTGCCTAAAAATGTTCCTGCAAATTCTTTTTTAAACTTAGAAGGAAAAAAACTTTCTACTTCAAGAAATTGGGCAATTTGGCTACACGAATATTTAAAAGATTTTAAAGGGCATGAAGATGCTTTACGTTATGTTTTGTGTGCAATGGCTCCTGAGAACAAAGATGCAGATTTTACTTGGGCAGAGTTTCAAGCTAGAAATAATAATGAATTAGTTTCTATTTATGGAAATTTCATAAATCGAGTGATTGTTCTTTTAAACAAATATTGGGAAGGGGAAATCCCAGCTCAAAACCAATTAGATAGTTATGATAAAGATGTTTTGAAAAAGATTGATCTTTTTGAAGAGAAAGTTAGTAACTCTATTGAAAAATTTAAATTTCGGGATGGACTTTCAGAACTCATAAATCTCGCAAGAATAGGAAATAAGTATTTAGCAGATAAGGAGCCATGGAAACTTAAATCATCTGACGAAAAAGCTACACAAACAATAATGAACATCACTGCACAAATTGCAGGATCATTAGCAATTCTCTCAGAACCTTTCTTGCCTTTTTCATCTGAAAAATTAAAGATAATGATGAATATTACTCATCTAAGCTGGCAGAATAATGGTGCAACAATATTTAAGGAAGGTCACAAAATTAATAAAGCTTCTCATTTGTTTAATAAAATTGAAGATGAGAAAATCAAAGAACAACTAGAAAAATTGAGCGCTTAAATTATAACTATATTTATACCAAAATGAAAAAAATACTTCTAATAATTCTATCTGTTATAACATCAAACTTAATTTACTGCCAATGCAATGGGAGATACCAAACAGAAATTTTTAATTCTGTAAGTAAAGTTTCTGTTAATTATTCCGACATATACAATGATGGATTTCATGAAATGGATATCTATACAGCTGATGGTGATACTGAAATAAATAGGCCTGTAATTATTTATATGCACGGGGGATCATTTACTGGTGGAGATAAAAGTACGTCTGATTGTGTTGATTTTTGCGAATCATTTGCTAAAAGAGGGTATGTTACTATATCAATGAATTATAGATTAGCAAATAATGTCATTTCATTTCTAACAAGCAATGAAACACAATTTGAAACAGTATTAAAAGCTGTATATGATGCAAAATCAGTAGTAAGGTTTCTAAGAAAAGATTTTGAAAATGGCAATAACTACAGTATAGATACAAGTACTATATTCGTTGGTGGCTATTCAGCAGGAGCAGTTGTTGCTATACATCAAACATATATAGATGCTATTGATGATTTACCAAGTTTGTTTACTGACAATAATGGTAATACATTTAATGTTCAAAACTTAGCCACCACAATTGGTTCTGGAAATGAATTAGAAGGTGATGCAGGTAACTACGGATTCTCTTCTAGAGTAAGTGGTGTGATAAGTTATGCTGGTGGGATAAACGATATTAATTGGATTGATGAAGACGATGAACCTATTGTAAGCATACATGGAACATCTGATTTAACAGTAAATTACAACTGTGGACCAGGTCAAAACAATTCTTTAGTACTTACTCTCTGCGGAGCAGGAGAAATGCAACCACAAGCTAATTTAGTTGGGATTAATAATGATGCACTAATTTTTAATAATGAAGGACATCTATGGCCCGTAAGTGGAAATTCAAATCCTAAATTCATTCAAGCTAATAACTTTACAAGTGATTTTCTATTTCCACTTCTTCCTTGCAATACAATTACATCTACAAATAATATCAAAGAAGATAAAAAAATAATTGCAATCAAGAATGTTTTAGGAGAGTCAACTATTCCAAAAATAAATACACCATTATACTATATCTTCTCAGATGGTACGGTAGAGCATAGAATGATAATTGAATAATAACTTTATAGACTAGATAAAATTTCAAAATGAAAAGAGAGGGAAAATCATATAATGGTTATCAAAAAAAATCAGCGAAAAAAATATCATTTAGAAAAAAACAAAATAATCTCCGAAAAAATGAAGATGGAAAAATTAGATTGAATAAATTTATATCAAACTCTGGTATTTGTAGCAGAAGAGAAGCGGATCAATTTATTGAAGCTGGAGTAATTACTGTTAATGGGATTGGAATCACAGAGATGGGATATAGAATTTTGCCAACAGATATAGTCAAATTTAATAATCAAAAGATTAAAACAGATACATTAAGATATTTCCTTTTAAATAAACCAAAAAATTACTCTGGAAGAATTGAAAGTGGTACCCAGACATCATCTGTAATGAGTTTAATCTCTTCAGCATGTAAAGAAAGGATTTATCCAATTGATAAATTAAATAAATCTGAAACAGGATTATTATTATTTACTAACGATACTGAATTAGCAAAAAAAATTGGTGATAAAAGACAAAATATAAAATCAATATATCAGATAACATTAGATAAAAATTTAAGTCAAATAGATTTAGAGAAGATCAGAGAAGGGATATTTATAAATTCAAAATTAAATACATTTGATTCTATATCATATATCCAAAACAAGGACAAAAATCAGCTTGGAATTGAACATACTAAAGGAGGTACAAAATATGTAAAAATGATTTTTGACACCTTAAATTATCGAATAACTAAACTAGACCGAGTCTTTATTGGTGGATTAACTAAGAAAAATTTGCCTAGAAAATATTTTAGAGAATTAACTAAAGAAGAAATTAATATACTCAGAAGACTATAAAAAAATTTATTTCGTTATTATTTTGATTATCGTATTTTTAACATCTAAATGAACTAATTTATCAAACGGTTTTTTAAAATATTATTTATAGTTTTTGCTTCAATAGTTATAAGTATAATCAGTATCACAACATATTTTGCTGATGATATTGAAAATAGTATTAGGAAAACGATTGAAAAAAATCTTTACCAATCTTTAATCTTGGATGATGTCGAATTTACAATTTACGATAACTTTCCATTTGCATCTGTCAAAATAATTAATCTTTTATTGAAAGAATCTCAAAACTTTGATAACGATACGCTTTTATTTACTAAACGTGCTTATGTAGAGCTTAGTTTAATTGATATATTTAATAAAAACTTTGATATCAAAAATATTATTGTTACAGATGGCACTGTTAACTTTAAATATAATGACTTAAACGAATCTAATTTTGAAATTTTTAAAAAAAATGATGGAAAGAATAATGTTTCAATAAAAAAAATTACGATTCTTAACTCAAAACTAAAAATTCAAAAGTCATTAACTAAACTTGATATAAGTTGGTTTATTAATAGAGCAATAATTGATATTAATGCAAATAATTATAAATTCATTACTGATTGTTTTTCTAAGAAATTAGTTGTGGGAGAAACTGACTATCTTAATCAAAAAAATATAAATTTTAACTGCACGTCAGATATAACTAAAGGAATAGTAGATATAAAAAGCTCATTGATTAACATTGAAAGTATTCTTTTCAATATGAATGGAACCGTTATCAGTGGTAACATCCTAGATCTAAATATTGAAGCAAAAAATCAATCTATTGATAGTTTAGTTAGTCATCTTCCTTTAAAAATGAAAAAGATATGCGCACCTTTTATTCTAGATGGGAATATTTCACTAAGTGGTACATTAAAAGGATTAATGAATAAAGAAAACAATCCTCACTTTAAAATGGATTATAAAATATCTGGAGGTAGCTATAAATTAAAATCTATACCATTTATATTAAATAATATAAATATGGAAGGAGTGGTTAATAATGGATTGAAGAGAAATTTTGAAACAACTGAAATTGTTGCTGATATTTTTAATGCAAAAACAAAGAAAGGTTTTATTAATGGAAATTTTACAGTTAAAAATTTAAATGATTATTTTTTAAAATCTAGCTTTAGATCAACTTGGGATTTGTCAGAAGCGTCTACATATTTTGAAGATTCTCCATTTATTGCTTTAGAAGGTCAACTTTTTACTACAACTAATTATAGTGGAAATATTTCCTTTGACAATACTTTTAAAAAAAAATTTCTTAATGCAAAACATAAATCAGATATAATTTTTAAAGAGGCATCTTTTAATTATAATACTTTCCCATTAAAATTTAATTTTAAATCACTAAAAGGAAAGTTAGAAAATGAAAAAATATCTATCGAATCTAGTATTACTAATATATCAAAATCAGATATTTCTTTTGAAGGAGAAATATATAACTTAATCGCATTTATTCTAAATTCAGCATCAAAAATTTATATTAATGGAGATTTAATGTCTAATAATATTAATTTGCTTGAATTAATGACACTAAATGATCTTTCTACTACAAATAATAAAATTAAAACAATACTTCCAGATTGGATAGATGTAAATTCAAGTGTTAATGTAAAAAAATTAAAATTCAAATCATTTGAGAGTTCAAATCTAACTAGTAAAATTTCATTCAATAATAATATACTTCAATTAGATTCTTTAGAAACAGATTTATTAAACGGAAATCTTAAAGGAGATTTCTACATCACTGAACCCTTAGCGGAAAATCTTAAATTAGGTAGTAAATTTATTGTTGAAAAAATTAATATTAGAAAATCCTTTGACACATTTGACAATTATGGGCAAACATTCATTAAAAAAGAAAATTTAGTTGGTATTGGAAGTGCTGAATTAGATATTACAGCTCACTGGAAGCCAAACTTTGTTTTAGATGCAAAAAAGCTGAAGGTAAAATCCCATTTAATTATTGAAAAGGGAGAGCTTATTGACTTTAAACCGCTAGAAAGCTTGTCTTCATACGTTAGCATTGAAGAGCTAAAACATGTGACATTCTCAACATTAGAAAATACGATTGATATTAGCAATGAAATTATTACTGTTCCAACAATGGAAATAAAATCATCTGCCTTATCACTTTTAATTTCTGGTACACATTCTTTTGAACAAGAAATAAACTATGAAGTTACATTACTACTATCAGAACTGATCTCTGACTCATTTAGAAAGAAAAATACACAGATAACTTCTTTCGGAGAAGAGAAAAAAGATGGAAAAATATTCAATACGATATACTTTAAAATGACAGGAAATACTGATGATCCTAAAATTTCCTTAAATAAAATTCGTTTTATGGAAGATTTAAATAAAAGCTTAAGTAAAGAAAAAGAAACTCTATCAGAAATAATTAATAATGATATTCTTAAAAAAGAAGAAGTTGAAGTAAAAGAAGAAGGACAGGAAATTGAAATAAAATGGGATCCTAAATTTTAAAAAATGAATATCTATTCAAAAAAGAAAAATTGGAAATTTGTATTAATTGGTACAGCTATCTCCATAGGAATATTATCACTTTTCATAACTAATATTCTTGTAAAAGAATTAAAAAATGAAGAAAGAAAAAAAATAGAACTTTGGGCAGACGCAACTAAACAATTAGTTGGGTTAAGTGGAGAGGGGGATTACTCATTAGCTATTAAAGTTATATCTGAAAATAATAATATCCCAGTTATTCTAGTGGATGAATGTGATAGTATTTTAGAAAGTAGAAATTTTCTAATTTTTTCCAAAATAGATAGTATTCTCTTTAAGATTGGCCTCATCAATAAAACTATAATAACTCCGGAATACTTAAGAGAAGAATTGTTAAATATTAAAAATAATGGGGATGATCCAATTGAGGTTAATATCGTTGGTGACAAACAAAGGATTTACTACAAAGATTCAGCTTTACTTAACAGATTACGTTTTTATCCAGTTTATCAGCTTGGATTTATTAGTCTTTTTATGTTTTTTGCATATTATCTATTTAACGCTAGTAAACGATCTGAACAAAATCAGGTTTGGGTTGGAATGGCCAAGGAAACTGCACACCAAATTGGGACGCCTCTATCTTCACTTATGGCTTGGACTGAATTACTTAAGGAACAAACAGGAAACGAAAAGATGGTAATTGAAATGGAAAAGGATATTAAACGTCTTGAAACTATAACAGATCGGTTTTCTAAAATTGGCTCACAATCAGAACTTGTAAAATATGATATAGTTCTACTTATCAATAAGTCAATAGAATATCTTAAGTCTAGAATGCCTTCAAATACTATTTTCAAAATTTCTGTACCAAAAACCAAAATTTTAATACCAGTTAGTAATATTCTCTTTGAATGGGTAATAGAAAATCTAGTAAAAAATGCAGTAGATTCAATGAAAGGTAAAGGAGAAATATCGATAGATGTTATTGATGATTCTACCTTTATTTTAATAAACATCAAAGATACAGGTGAAGGTATAGATAAATCAATCTTTAAAACATTATTTAAGCCTGGTGTAACATCTAAAAAAAGAGGCTGGGGTCTTGGGCTTTCATTATCAAAAAGAATAATTGAAGACTATCACAAAGGAAGTATTTTTGTGAGTCAATCTGAAAAAGGTGTTGGTACAACTTTTACAATAAAACTTCCTAAAAATCTAAGGACTGTAATTTCCTAAATTATTTTTAACTAAATAATTCTGATGATATTCTTCAGCTCGATAAAATATCTTAGCTGATTCTAATTTAGTTATAATTTTATTTTTCCTTTTTTTTTCTTCTAAAATGATTGCCTTTTTAGAATAGTCCTTTTGCTTTTTTGTGTAATAAAAAATAACTGAAGAATACTGTGAGCCTTCGTCATCGCCTTGTCTATTTAATGAAGTAGGATCATGATTAAACCAGAATATTTTAAGTAACTCATCAAAAGTGATTACTGATGAATCAAAAAATATATCAACTACCTCAATATGATTTGTATCTCCCCTACTAACCTCATCATATGTTGGATTTTCTATTTCACCACCCATGAAACCAACTGAGGTCATGTATATACCTGATTTATTTTTAAAAATATTTTCAACTTTCCAAAAACTTCCTGCACCAAAAGTAACTCTATCTAAATTATTATATGACTTAAACTGAATACTTAATGAATTAACGCAGTGCCGAGTATCATTAAGTGTAATTTTTTCTCCAACAAATACATGTCCTAAATGACCATCACATTTAGCACAACAAATCTCTGTACGAATTCTCCCACCTCTAAAATCATCATATCTTTTAATCGATCCGCTTATTTCGTCATCAAATGAAGGCCACCCGCAACCTGAATTGAATTTTGTATTTGACTCATATAAGGGAGCTTTACAAGCTCTGCAAATAAATATTCCAGCGTCGAAAAAATTGTTATATTTTCCTGAGAAAGGAGTTTCTGTACCTTTATCTATAAGTATTTTTTTTTCTTCAGATGTTAAGTGTGAAAAATATTCTTCATTCATATTGCAAAAATAAGTAAAGCCTTTAAGAGTTTATTAATTTTAAATAAAAAATAGAGTACTCTTTAATATAATATTTAACACAAATTAGAATATTTTTTAGTTTTTAGATAATTAAAAACAAAGCTAGATCACGCGCTAAAAATTAATTTTTTTTAAAACTACACAGTTAATTTGGTAGATGTTTTATATAATTAAGTTTTATATATTAGCTTAATTTTATAAAAAATTGGCTAGTATATATATTCATATTCCGTACTGTAAACAAAGATGTGTTTATTGTGATTTTCATTTTTCAATCATACAAAAAGACAAACTAGAAATGTTAAAATGTATTAAACTTGAGATTGCAAATCGTAAAGATTATCTCAATAATGAATTAATTGATACTCTATATTTTGGAGGAGGTACTCCCTCAATTTTAGAAAAATCAGAAATAAAGGGAATCTTAAAACATCTTCATAATACATTTAACATATCTACAAATGCAGAGATTACAATTGAATGTAACCCAGATGATTTGACATTTGATAAACTTAAAGCCTTAAAAAAGATTGGCATAAATAGACTAAGTATAGGCGTCCAATCATTTAAGGACAAAGATTTAGAATTTATGAAGAGGTCACATAATGCTAATGAGGCTATTGATAGTATTAAACTCGCACAAAATATAGGTTTCAATAATATTACGATAGATTTAATTTACGGTTTACCTAATCAAAGTATAGCTGATTGGGAACAAAATATTGAACAGGCATTTGATTTAGATATTCAGCATCTATCTGCTTATGCACTTACAGTTGAAAATAAGACGATATTATCTCAAATAGTAAAAAAAAACAAAGTTAAAATCTTATCAGATAATAACGTAATTAAACAATTTAATATATTACAAAACAAGGCGGAAGAAAAAGGATTTATTCATTATGAAATATCAAACTTTGGTAAAAAAGGTTTTTTTTCAAAACATAATAGTGGTTATTGGAAATCAATTCATTATTTAGGTATTGGTCCATCTGCACATTCTTATAATGGACATATTAGAAGGTCTAATATATCCTCAAACAAAAAATATATTCGTAATATAAATTTGGGTTTAGATTATTTTGAAGATGAATTTTTAAGTGAATCAGAACAGTACAATGAATATATTTATACTTCATTAAGAACAATTTGGGGTATTGATATTGATATTATTGCAAAAAAATACAGCTATGGAGTATTATCTCATTTTCAAAATGAGATAAGTAAATGGGAGAATAAAGAATTTATTATTTCAGATAAAAAAAAATATACATTAACAAGATCTGGCAAAAGCTTTGCAGATATGATTGCTTCAGATTTATTTATTGTTTAGAATTTAAAATTTCTTCAAATAAGGTTTCATATTTATCTACAGTAGTAGACCATCTATATTCATCATTAATCTTCTTCAAATTATTGTTTACAAATTTTATCTTATAAGAATCTAAATTCTTATTAAAAAGATTAATTAGTTCATGCTCTGATGAGAAGTAAAAAGCATTTTCTTCAAGAACTGATCTATTAAATTCATTATCATTTGCAACTATTAATGTTTTAGCAGACATAGCTTCCAATAATGATGGATTAGTTCCTCCAACTGAATGGCCGTGAAAATAAAGCTTAGAGAAATATCTTAGATTATCTAGATCCTTTTTGTTATAAATTCCTCCCAAAAAATGAATATTTTTGTCTGCATATTTTTCATAAAGAAATTTACCATAGCTAGTCTTATAATTACCTACAATATAATATGGTATTTTAGATTCGCTTTGGATATATGCACTAAGTATTAGGTCTAAATTATTCTCAGGCACCATTCTAGCAATAGATAAGAAATAAGGTGAATCCTTTATTCCATAATTAGCTAAACAAGCATTATTAGGAGATTGAATATCTAAGGCGCCATAAGCAATAAAGGTAGATTTACAACCATACTCAGTTTGAATATAAGATTGAATTCCAATATTATCAGATATTAAATAATCAGAATACTGAACACCATACTTTTCTAAAAGCTTAGAAATTTTTTGGACTATAAAATTCCATTTTGATCTTTTCCACTCTAACCCATCTAAGTTAGTAACAACTGGTTTACCTTTATGATCACAAAAAATAATTGATAGTGCAGATGTAATTAATCCTAACTCTAGGATAATATCAAAATCACTATTTACTGCATCTTTAAAACATAAATAGTCATAAACAAAATTTGAAGCAGACACTCCAAGAAATTTTTGTGGACTATATATCTTTTTAATCTCTATACCTTCGTATAAATTTTTAGTATATGGATGAAAACTTGGAGAATAAACTACAACCTTGTGTCCTTTTACAATTAGACCTTTAGCAAGATATTCCGCACACTGTTCAAATCCACCATAATTATTAGGAATTCCTCTTGTCCCAAGTATTGCGATCTTCATAATTTAATTAAAGGTCGCAAATATATTAAATACTTTAAGCTTTTGAACTTTATCTATTAATAATAGCTAATTGATTATATAAGCTCTCTTTAGATATAAAACCAATATTTCGATAGATCTCTATATTATTTTTAAATAAAATAATGACAGGAATGCTAGTGACATTAAAATCTGTAATTTCATTCTTGTTTATGTCTGCATCAATATTTAGGATATTTATATCATTAAAATCCAATTGCAGACCATCTATAATTGGCTTTAATTTTTTGCATGGGACGCACCATTGTGTACTGATATACAATAAACTAAATTGATTATTTTTAAGAAAATTATCAATATCCAATTTAGTTACATTATGATTAGTTTTTTTGTTTATTAACTTAGATTCTGATTTAACTACACTTAATTCTTCAGAAATCCAAGATGAAATTCCATCATTCAAGTTATACACCTCTTTGAATCCCAATTTTAGCATTTTTTTTGCAGCTGAAGATGATCTTCCACCACTTCTGCAGTATAAATATATAGGCACATCTCGCTGTACAAGATTTATTTTCTTAGAAAAATCATCAGAGTAATAATCTATATTTGATGCATCTTTTAAATGACCCGATTGAAACTCTTCTGATGTACGAACATCAATAATAATACCCTCTTTGTGGCAAATTAATTGATTAAATCTAATAGCATCTACATTTCTTATTATGTCCGTATTCTGACCTTGACAAGAAAAAAGTAGTACTAAAGAAACTACACTTAGGATATTTTTCATTTTACAAAAATAAAATATAAATTTAGATAATGAAGTTGTATAATCTTTATCTCTATAATCATATGCAAATTAACAAATTACTGTTGAAATCTTAAATATAACATCTTTTTACATCTTAATTTTAATAGTATAATTGTATGTCGTAATACTTGTTTTGGGTTGTATGTCGTTATACAACATAAAAAAACCCTCACATAAAGTGAGGGTTTTTTCTTTTCTTAGATTTCAAAATATTAATTTCCTAGCTTTATCCCTAGCATAAACTCGTGTGAACCCGAATAATACAAGCTTGATTCAGATGTAGGCAAACCCAAAGAATAACCAATATTAAACCTTTCATTTATCATAAATCCAAATAATGCTGCTATTGTTGAAAGATCATTGTTCATTTTATAATTCATACCAGCCCAGACAATCTCTTTATATTCTGCTTTAAGACCAATATCTATTTGAGAATTAGCTCCCTCAACAGATTTCAAAAATAAACTAGGCTCAAGAGATATTCTAGAAGTAACATTATATGTATAAGATCCTAATACATATAAATGGCTAGCTAATTTTCCTGCTTGACTAGTAGTATCATAAATTCTTGCAAAATCATTATCCATTAATTTAAGCTCAGTACTTAATAATTGTGGTATAGCCACACCAAGATACCATTTTTCTCCACTTAAATTAAAGCCAAATGTGGCATCAGGTAAAGTTCTTACAATATCCCCACCTAACATAAGTGGATCATCTTGATCTTTAACAGTTAGATTATCTTTAATTATTTTGAACTGTGTGAATCCTGCCTGAAGAGCGAATGACAAATTAATTTGCTTTGAAAGTTTAATCATATACGAGTATGAAGCCGATCCTCCAATTCTACTAGTGGGCCCAGTGAAATCATTATAAACAGTTCCTCCAAGTCCAACATTATCACTATGCTTTCCATATATACTAATAACAGATGTTCTTGGGCCCTCGTTCATTCCCGCCCATTGATTTCTAATAGATGTATTAACTTGATAATAATCATACATTCCAGCAATTGCAGGATTAACAGCATAGTTATTATTCATATATTGTGTAATTTGAGGAAGCTGTTGAGCATTCATATCAACCACCAAACAAATAGTAAAAATTAAGACTGATATTCTTTTCATTTTAATAATTTTCATTTATCTTATAATTGTAATTGGACCTGTTTGTGGCTCATCGCCAGAATTAAGATCAATAATATAATAGTACGTTCCTACAGCAAGCTCTTTGCCATCATTAGTTCCATCCCATGCTATATAATCTATACCTCCTTTAGACTCAAATACTAATCCGCCCCATCTATTAAAAACTTGTACTAATGCATCTTCATAAGACTCAATGTCTAGCGGTTTCCATGTGTCATTATATCCATCATTATTAGGTGTAATTGCGTCATAAACCTGAACCCCAACAACTACATATATTGAATCATACCCTAAGCAACCTTGAGCATTTTCAACATCTAAAAAGTACCAATCAGACTTCTGTAAATCTTCAACAATAATTGTGCCACTATTATTATTGATAGTACTGTCTGTCCAAGTCCATGTATAATTAGAACAATTATTATTATCTGAAAATAATGTTAAGTTATCGCCTTCTAAAACAACTGGGTAGGAACCATTTTCAATTCCTGGAGATGACATTGGCATAGCATCAATAAAATCTACAAATACATTAACGTATACCTGGTAAGTATCACTACAACTTGGATCTGTAATATTTAAAGTATAAATATTTTCATAATTTGTTGGATAAATCCACCTATCAATTGATGAGCTATCATCTTCCCAAGTATAAGTAT
>NYTT01000028.1 GCA_002683775.1 Flavobacteriales bacterium | reverse complement strand
TTCTGCTTCTAATTATGATTCTCAAGCTGTTGAAGATAAAGGTACATGTATTTATTCTTTGTCTGGATGTACAGATAATTCAGCAATTAATTATGATTCTAATGCAAATAGTGATGACGGTTCTTGTTTCTATGGAGAAATTAGTTCAATTGTAAACTATAGTGTAGTAGACGGTTTGTTAAGTGATTTTATTGAATGTATAGACGTTGATATTAATGATAATATTTGGATTGGCACTTCTTTAGGCCTTCAAATGTTTAATGGATTTGAATTCGTAAATTACACATCTTTAGATGGTTTAGCTGATAATAATATTAAAGTAATTTCAAGTTCTATTAATGGTAATATTTGGGTTGGAACTGATTTTGGAGTCAGTCAATTTGATGGACTTAATTGGATAACTTATGATAATACTAACGGATTAATCAGTAATCAGATTAAGAGTATTGATTTTGATAAAGATGGAACAGTTTGGGTTGGAACAAATTCTGGTGTTTCTTTTTATAATGGCACATCCTGGGATTCTTATTCTGATGCGAATTCAGATTTACATTGGAGTGGTGTAAATGCAACAGATTTTTCATCAAATGGAGATAAATGGTTTGCATCTCCTTTGGGTGGAATTACTCATTTTGATGGATCTAATTTTATAAATTATGATGATTCAGATGGTCTTATTTCTAAATACTCAACTGATTTACTAATTGATGATCAAAATAATAAATGGATTGGTACAGCTAGTGGTATTTCTGTACTTAATGCAACAAATGTTAATGTTATCAATTATACTAAAATGTACCTTTTACCTCCACCAGACACTTTAAATCCAGTTGTAGATCTTGAAATAGATAATTGGGGTCGTATATGGGTTGGAATATATGTAGGATATTTATCAGAAGGAGGTGTTGCTTATTGGAACGGAGATGCTTGGTTAGATCTTGATATTCAAGATGGTTTAGCAGGTTCAAATATTAAAGATTTATCAATCGATTCTAACAATAATATATGGATTGCTACAACTTCAGGGATATCAAAAGTTATTACACAGTAGTTAATTAATCTTATCATTTCCAAAGTAATTTTATTTAATAACTTTACAGACATAATTATAACCTAACTAATGACTAAATTTTTTTTATTTATTTCTCTTTTTTTTATTTCCTTCAACTCTTATTCTCAAGATGTATTTGATCTTGGTGTACGTCAAATAGAAATATTTTTTAATGAACCAAATTGGGATGATTCACTTGATATTTACTTTGCAAACAATAATGGTGAAAGATTAATTGCTGACTCAATATTAATAGATGGAATTGCAGATCAAAATGTTGGCATCAAGTATAGAGGTAATAACACCTCTTACAATGCTTCTAATATAAAAAACCCAATCAATATTAAGTTAGACTACATAAATAACGGACAATCTATTGATGGATATAATGTGTTAAAATTATCTAATAATTTTCATGACCCTTCTTTGGTTCGTGAAGTTTTGGCTTATACTATTGCTAGAAATTATATGCCGGCACCTAAATCTACATACGCAAATGTTTTTGTTGACGGCGTATTAATTGGGCTTTTTACTTGTGTTCAATCTATTGATGAGGATTTTACTAATGAACATTTTTATGAGAGAAATGGCCCCTTTTTCAAGGTTGAGAGCACAAATGCCATAGTAAGTGGATGCCCCACTTCTCCATTGGGAATCTTAGAATATTATTCAGATACAAATTGTTATGTTAGAGCGTATGAGATGGAATCAAGTGAAGATTGGACAGATCTTGGTGAATTTCTAGATACTTTAAATAATCACTTTACACATATAGAAAACATCATGGATATTGATAGAACATTATGGATGATGGCATATGAAAATCTAATCGTTGCTCTTGATGCTCCAATTAATTCAGTACCTCAAAACTTTTATCTTTTCAAAGATAACAATGGACGATTTTCTCCAATTTTGTGGGATATGAAACAGGCATTTGGTACTTTTACTAATGGTTTACCTGCGCCAGTTCAAAATTCAGATTTAATAGAATTAGATGTTTTTCATGAAATATCTAATACTCAAAATAATCTTACTAGTAAGATTTTTACTGTTGATAGATATAGAAAGATGTATATCGCTCATATGCGTACAATTTTAAATGAACAATTTGTAAATAATAATTATAGTAATTTGGCTTTGTCTTTACAGTCTGAAATAGATAATCAAGTAAGTTCAGATCCTAATCCATTTTTTTCATACGCAGATTTTATTTCTGCTACAACTAATACAGTAAGTAACAATATAGGTATATCAGAACTCATGTCTGATAGGGTTGCTTTTTTACAGAATTTATCTGAATTTACCGTTTCACCTCCTGTAATATCAGATCTAACAAATACACTTACTAGTGTACTTCCTTTTACCACTGTTAATATAACAGCTTCAATATCTAATTCAACGTATGCTTATTTAGGATATAGATATAAATTTGCAGATAAATTTGAGAAATTAGAGATGTATGATGATGGGCTTCATGGAGATGGAATTGCAGGAGATGGAGTTTTTGGCGCAACTATTAATGTGGATGCGAGAGATGTACAGTATTATTTTTATGCAGAAAATAATGATGTTGGTATTTTTTCACCTGAAAGAGCTGAAAAAGAATTTCATCAATTAGCTGTTGTTGGTGGTCTTGTAATTAATGAAATCATGGCTGGAAATTCTAATTCTGTTGCAGATCAAAATGGTGAATACGATGATTGGGTTGAACTTTACAATGGTAATAATTTTAGCTTAAATCTAAATGGATATTATCTTTCAGATAGTGAGAATGATTTAACTAAATGGACTTTTCCGAATGTAACAATTGGTGCAAATGATTATCTAGTTATATGGTGTGACACCGCTGGAACAACGCAGTCAGGGCTACATACGACATATAGACTCTCAGCTGATCAAGAGGAAGTTTATTTAACTAGTCCTACTGGTATTTTAATCGATGCTGTTCACTATGTAAATATGCCTTCCGACCTTGGCTATGCTCGTGTTCCAAATGGATATGGAACTATGCAATATCAACAACACACATTCTTGTCAAATAATCAGCCGTTTACAGCAGTTGACAGTGAATTTACAAAATCTAAAATCGAAGTTTTTCCTAATCCATCAAAAAATAGTATTATGATTACTGGAGTAAAATTTTCATCTTACATTTTTAATATAATGGGACAGCAGATCTACTCTTTTAAGGGAGATCAAAAAATTGATATAAGCTCTTGGAATAATGGAGTATATTTTATAAAATCAGATAATAGCTTTGTTAAATTTATAAAAAATTAGATATGAGAGTTGCATTATTTTTAAGTATAGTTTTTTTTATGACTTCATGTGATAAAGATCCTGGAGAAGGTGGTACATCATCTATAAATGGAGAGGTTTATAAGATTTTTACCTTTCAAAATCCTAATACCGGTAATTGGGATACCTCTTATTATCAGTTAGATGCAGGAAAAGATGTTTTTATTATTTACTCAGATAATCAATCGGAAATATATGATGATAAGTTCGAAACTGACTATAACGGAATGTACCATTTTGAATATTTAAGAAATGGAAATTATACTATTTATACTTATGCAGATAGTACAGATGCTAGTAATGTCAGGTATGATTACCCTGTTTTTAGAAATATTAAAATAACTTCTAGCAATTCAATTATGACTGCCAAAGACTTTGTTATTGAAGAAAATCAGTAAATGAAAGAAATATCCAAAATTACTGCTTCATTCTCTCCTATAAAATTAGCAGAGATGGATAATGTAAAACTGATGAGTAGATCTGACACAAAGTTCGCATTTAAAATTTCTAAACTACCTGAGTTGTTAAATCAAATGACACCATTTTATAGAGTCTTAGAAATAAATGGAAAATTAATTCATGATTACAAGTCATTATATTTTGATACTGATGATCGTAAGTTTTATCTCGATCATCATAATGGGAGAGTAAATAGAAATAAAGTTAGATTTAGAGAGTATGTTGGAAGTGATTTAACGTTCTTAGAAATAAAACGTAAAAATAATAAGGGAAAAACAATCAAAAAAAGAATGAAGGTTGACTCAATTAATGAGAAGCTTTCTGTTAAACAAAAAGAATATATCCATTCAATAATTGGTAGTGATATTACTCTTAATTCTAAGCAATGGATTAATTTTAGTAGAATTACTTTTGTTCATAAGGTACATAAGGAAAGATTAACAATAGATATTAATCTGAATTTTAAAGAGAAAAATAGACTGGGAGACTTAAATCAAATAGCCATTGGAGAGGTCAAACAAGAGAGAATGTCTAGGCTTTCTGATTTTATGAGAATTGCTAAGGGTTTACATATCTTACCTATTAGGATTAGTAAGTATTGTATGAGTACACTTGAGCTAAATCCTGAGCTCAAACAAAATAGATTTAAAGAAAAAACATTATTTTTAACAAAATTAAAAAATTTATAAATGGAATTATTATTAGTACTTTTAAATGGCGGGGTTGAGTTTCTTGGAACACCAATTTTTGATTCTTCAGACTTTTGGAAGTTAATCACTAAAACCGCCTTCAACCTCACTATTATCACAATTATTATAAGATATATTTATTATCCAGTAACAAAAAACAAGGATTATCTTTTTACATATTTTTTAATTAGTTTAACTGTATTTCTACTATGTGTTTTACTTGACAGTGTTAAATTACAGCTTGGATTTGCTTTAGGTCTTTTTGCAATTTTTGGTATTATTCGTTATCGAACAGATCCAATTCCAATTAAAGAAATGACCTATTTATTTTTAGTGATTGGTATTTCTGTTGTTAATGCTTTATCAAACAAGAAAATTAGTCATGCAGAACTTGTATTTGCTAATCTACTGATAGTATTTGTCACATTTGGGATGGAGCGTATTTGGCTTTTAAGACATGAGACTATTAAAAATGTCATTTATGAAAAGATTGAACTCATTGTGCCAGAAAGAAGAGAAGAGTTAATTCAAGATCTCAAGAAAAGAACTGGATTAGATGTGATTAGAGTTGAGGTTAGGAAGATTGACCTCTTAAAGGATGTGGCCAATTTGCGAGTTTTTTATTATGAGGAAGACTCTAAGTAGTATACTTGTAGCTCTATTTTTATCTCTATCAGCATATTCTCAAGAAAATGATTTTCAAGCTTGGTATATTATATCTATAAATAAGAAGTTTGATAAAAAAACAAATCTATCTTTTAAAACGGGATTAAGGCTTAGAGAGAATGCCACACTATATTCAAAGAGATTTTTTGATCTTAAATATAAGCGAGAATTCAGCAAACATGTTTCTTTAGCCAGCGGTTATCGTTATAATACCACTTGGAATCAAAAATTTATAATTAATAATTTACATAGATTTTATTTTGATATTAACTATAAAAATAAAATTATTAAAAGACTTAACTATTCAATTAGGAGCAGGTGCCAATTTCAAGGTAAAGATTATAAATATAAACTTTTAATACGTCAAAAGTTCTCAATTAAATATAACATTAAGAAAACAAAACTCGCTCCAGAGCTCGCAACAGAATATTTTTTAAATGCTCACGTCGGTGTAAAGAAATTAAGATCTACGTTTACGTTGTCATATCCAATAAGTAAGAAAATTGATGTTAATTTATCATATCGAATTCAACAAGAGTTTTATGTAAATAATCCCGAAACTCTTTTTATATTTGAAAGCAGAATGATATATAACTTGTAATGAAACAAAAAAAAATACAGTTAAACTTCAAGACAGCTGATTTTTCAGAACTTCAAGAGATTGATAGAGCATTGATTTCATGCGCTAAAGAGGCTATTCCTACAGCATATGCTCCGTACTCAGGCTTTTTAGTAGGAGCAAGTATATTACTTGAAAATGGAGAAATTATTAATGGTAGTAATCAAGAAAATGTCGCATACCCATCGGGATTATGTGCTGAAAGGGTAGCTATATTTTATGTAGGAGCAAAATATCCAAATGTTAAAATACTTACTATTGCAGTAACTGTTTTTTCTAAAAGCTTCAATGTGACAGATGTTATTTCTCCTTGTGGAGCTTGTAGACAAGTTATGGCTGAGTATGAAGACAAACAAGATCAACCTATTAAAGTAATTTTACATTCACCTAATGATACTGTACTTATATCAGATAAAGTTAGTGATTTGTTACCATTTATGTTCAAAAGCCCGCACTTAAAGAAGCACTAATATTTTATATCTCAGCAAATGGCTATTCTTGAAAATCCTATTGAATATTTGAAAGGAGTTGGTCCTACAAGAGCTGAACTTTTTAAAAAAGAATTAAATATTTATACATATAGTGATCTTTTACATCACTTTCCTTTCAGATATATTGATAAGAGCTTAATTTATAATATAAGTGATTTGTCAGAAGATTTGCCATATATTCAGCTTAGAGGTAAGATTATTAAGTTTGAGGAGAAGGGAAAGTTTAAAAGCAAACGACTAATTGCCCATTTTCAAGAT
>NYTT01000027.1 GCA_002683775.1 Flavobacteriales bacterium | reverse complement strand
TGTTTGTAAGAGTTATTCCACCAAAAGTTGCTTCATTATTATAATAACCACTTATATAAATAAAACCCAAAGAATCTGTACCTATAGATATACCCTTATCAGATGCAGCACCACCAAAAGATTTAACCCAGTCCGTAGTCTGTGCCGGTAAATTTATTGCTAATAATAAAAATATAAGTAAAGGCTTCATAAAAGTAAGTAACAAATATAATTAACTTTTTTAAGTAATTTAATTTACATTTGTTGATTATGAAAAAGAATGTAGCTGTAGTTTTTGGAGGCACAGGTTTGACCGGTTCCATGTTGTTAAAACAAATTATTAATGATCATTTTTTTGAAAAGATAATCGTTATCACAAGAAAAAAAATAGCAACAAAAAATTTAAAAATAACTAATAAAGTTATTGATTTCTCAAAAGAAAAAGAGATTCAAGATTGTATTATTAAAGATGCCGTTGTTTTCTCGTGTATAGGTACAACACAATCTCAAGTTAAAGGAAATAAAAAAAGATATAAAGAAATTGATTTTGATATTACACTAAATATTGCAAAGGCATCTAAAAAAATGAATGCAGATAAATTCCTTTTTATCTCATCAGGTGGTGCTAACAGTAAAAGCTCAAATTTTTATTTAAAACTAAAAGGGGAAATTGAAGAAGCTGTCATAAATATTAAGAATAATAGTTTATTTATTATTAAACCATCTCTATTAATTGGAAGAAGAAAAAACAGAAGGTTTTTAGAAGAAATTGGACAGCTTGTTATGCCAATTTTCTCATTTATTTTACCCTCTACTATTAAGGCTATTAAAGCTAAAACAGTTGCTAAAGCAATGATTAATATATCAAAATCTAATTTATCTGGTAAAAATATAATTGAAAATAGCGATCTATTTAATTGGTCTAAAAGTTAGTAGTCAGCTTTTACTTTAAGTAATTTCTTAACCAACTATTATAACTTATAATATCAATCTCTTCAGATTCAGAATCAGATAGTGAAGTTAAAAATTGAGTTTTAAGATCATCAATTTTAATAGAATTGACACTATTAGAAATAATATTGATAAAATCCTTCTCTCGTCTTAATTCTACATTAGACAAAATAGATTTATAGCCGTTTTTTATTTTACTAATTCTATCCAAAATATCATTTGCCTGATTTAGCCATCTCATCATTACATCAACAATTAAAATTTTAAGCTGAAAAGACTTATCGAGTAAAAGAAAATCTTCTAATAAAGTTAATCTAGATAAGTTCTTTATAGCTTCTTTAAAGTTATTCTTATAATAAAAAATTATAGCTCTATTTAAATAAATAAATGCACTGTACGCTGGCAAGCTTGTTATTATTTCATTTTTACTTGCTTGATCAATAAATTTTAGAGCCTTATCTTTATCTGTCTTTGAGTAATTCAATACAAGTGCATTATAGTAATAGAATAAGTATTTGTCATACAAGAGAGAATCATGTTCTTGCATGCTCAGATATAGCTTATTGGCAAATTCTAATGATTTTTTATACTTTTTTGTTTTGTAAAAACAATTAGATAGATATGTCAATAAAGTTAATTTGTCGTTATGATTTGATCTATCAAAGATATTATCACTTATAAAACTATTATAGTTCTTTAGCAAAAAAACTTCTAATGATATGTAGTCACGCTTTTCTAATAAAATACGACTATACATTTTAAACAATTTCAACCTAAATCTTGGTTTATCAATTAAATTATCATTCTCTAAAGATTGACTATGTTTATTACTTATTGAGACAATTAACTCATTATCTAATTTTCCAAAATTTTGTTTTTTCTTAAATTCATGCATTACTTTAGCTAGCAACATATCAATTTCATCAATCTGATTTAAAGTCTTAAGATTTTGTTTTTTTAAATCGATGTAGGTGTCAACTTCAACAGAGATTAGCTCATGAGAGAGCTGAATTATTTCAGTATAAATTATAGATAAGACCTCATACAACTGAGAGTTAATTGCTTCTTTCTCTGCTTTTAATAAATAATGAAAGGCAAGTTCTAATTCACATTTATTCTTGTAAACTCTAGAGAGCAAAACAAAACTAAATGATTTCGATTGATTATCCTTCCAAATATGCTGCCATATCATTGAATTATTTAGCTCATTATAAAGTCTATTTTTTATCTGATAATAATTGTTTGAATTAATTTTGAGCTTATTTAAAGCCTCATCCGTATTTAAGTCATCTTTTTTCTTTCTCATGAGATCAAATAAATCTACATCTTTCCGATTCTTTGCATTAGTTCTATTAAGAAATAATTTAAAAAACCTAATCTCTTCTTTAGTGAGTCTCTGAACAATAGTATTTAAAAATTTAGACATCTACCTTCTAATAAATTTTTTGCCATTACGAATGTAAAAATTGCCAAATGGGATATTGTTCGTTGTTTTATGTCTTTTACCTAAAACATCATATATATAAATATCTTGTTGCAAATCAGATTTAGGAGAAAAATTATTTAAGTCTGCTATAGTTGATAATACATACACTGGAGTAATACTTGTATCTGAACTAACTGGAGTAACTGGAGTTTCAAAAGAGGGCCAAATCACTATTAAGTTATCACCTGCAGTTAAGTAAAAAAATGGACCTCCAGGTAGAGGATTAGTAAAAAGATCTATAAATAATGTGTCTCCAGGAAAGAAAATTTGGGACGGAATAGGATGTTGATAAGTTATATAAATTGGAGCTTGATTAACAGGAACTGAGGGTGGTGTACAAATAATATTAATATTACAAATAGAATCATAAATAGGAAAATTCCCTGTATTAATAATAGCAAATGATACCTGAAAAGGATCATTATACTCTACAGTATCAGCATGAATTACATTAACAACACTTGCATTTAAATTTTGTGAGATCGAATCTTCAGAGCAAACAAAAAATAATATAAGAAGAATGAAACTCTTTTTATAACTCATATACAATTGATGAAATTTAAAATATGAATTAGTATTGCATCTAAAATATACATTCATAATATTAATCAATAATTATTTTTTTCTCTACTGTACCATTATCATATATATATATTAACGGTGTATTCTTTTTACTTTCTACTGCACCTCCTCTAATATCAGTTACATTAATTAATCGTTTATTTGAGGAACTAGTATTTATGGTGTTAAAATTAGTAGGAATTACAACATCGCCTAATAATATATCTTCATCACCAGTTTGATATGGCAGAAACTGAAAAATCCCTACAAACATTTCATCCTGAGTGTTTAATCCAGATTGTACAGTAACTGGATTTGGGTTTGCAGGGCTTGGTGTATTGTCATAAGTTCCATTAGCATATATCACACTTCCAGCTGGTATTTTGATAAATTTTTCAAATAGGTATGCCCCTTGCCATTCAAAATCCCAATTATTTATTCGAACTAAATTAATTGTATCATTTGCAGGAGTTACAGCATACATTTCAATATACTTTCCAAGTAAATGCATATGAGGAAACACTGACATAAAAGAATAATCTTGAGCTGTAGGGCCATATGTTCCTGTTATTTCAGTAACTTGATTTGGAGGTAATATAAAGGGTTGACCAAAAAGACCTTCATTAATTAAGTAATCGCTAGTAATTTCTCTAATTGTAGTATTTTGAGGGTAAAAATAAATTTTCACTTTAGTACTATCTATTTGTCCGAAGCTTCCTTCGGGATAATGCATAGCTAAAGATAAGCTACTATTTGCTGGTAAATTAACTCCAAAGGAATTGTTTTGATTTTCTGGAAAAACTAATGGCACAGAGCCTGGCGCCCAAGTATATATTGTACCACCTTGAGGACCCATACAATTTGGAGTAGTAACAACTGAATTATTTGGAAATGGATCTAATGAAACTATCACGTGATGTACTATCTGTATGTTTCCTGGGATCACCTCAATTGCTCTTATCTGTCTATTTTGTGTTAAATATGAAGGGATGGAAAAACAAACATAATCATCATTTCCAGGGCCCGCAGTGCTAGAATAAGTTGGGATTTGCATCTCTAAATCAGCTACACCAAGTTGTGATGAATTACTAAAAGTTGGCATTGTTGGCAATAAAGATGTATCTCCTAGAGGAGAACCGTTAGTTATCCAATCAAGAATTGTATTAATTTCATCAATATTTAAAATGTTTTCATAAGCATAACTTCTGTACAAAGTATCTGGTGGCCACGGTGGCATTTCTCCAGAACTTGTAACATGTTGGATCATACCAGAATTTGCAACTGTATTTGCATATGTCTCTAAATTTATCGGGCCAATACCTCCACTATAATGACATTTTAAGCAGTGATCATAGATTATTGGAGCTATATCCTCAGAATAATTAGGAACCTGAGCAATTAAACTTATTGGTAAGAAAAGTGTCAGTAAAATTCTATTTATCATATTAAATCTTTTAATTATTTTTCGTTCTAAAAATGTAGCTGTATAATTAACATTTCATTAATTTTCTTAATAGTAAATAGCTAAATTTTATTCAACTTATTTTTTACGTAAAAGGTATTAATTATAATTCTGCAATACTTATTCAAAAGTATGAACAATATTGTTAATCCCAATGAAAATAATCGATTATCTTATGCATTCAGTTGTAAAAATAAAGGATTTACATTCTTTATAAACTTACATATTCAAAATATTAGTTTATTTCAATATAGACTTGTCCATAAAGTTGATTACGGTAGCATTAGATATTTTAATAGCGCTATGAATTAATGAAATCTTTTTGTACTTAGTATCTTTTACTTCAAAGTACTCATACATTCTCCTAAGCGAAGAACTGATTCCATCAAGACTCATATTAGATTTTGCGGCAATCTCTTTATTCAACACCATAGGATTATCTAATAATATTAAAAGAACTTTCCAATCTGTTTCATTCAACACTCTTTTTAAATGATCATCTATTTTTTGCTTAGATAATTCGAAATTTCTAGAGTCAACAATAGGAGAAAATTTATTTTCCTTTAAAAATTTAATTTCCTCTAACAAATCATCTCTCTTCTTATTATTTTTTTTGTTGTTTAAAAATATAAAATAAATTAAAAGTAAGATTAATAGTATAGAGGTAATAATTATCGCAGCTACATTCTTAATTTGGGTAACTTTTAAGTCGTTTTTCTCTATCTCGCTATTTAATTTAGATTCATACAATATTTTTTCGTATTCACTTTTGACAGTTTCTCTAGCAACAGCATAACTTTCAATACTCTTTTGAATACTATCACTGTATAAATTAAAAAGTTCATACATCTTTAAAGACAAATCTAATTTGTCTTGAAATTTATATCCAATATAAAGTAATTCATAAACTTCTCTTTTCATTTCTAAAGATCCATTTTCAGAGACTTGCTCCAAAATATTCTCTAATTGTTGTATAGATTTAGATTTATTTTTTTGATAATTGATTGTAGCAAGTAGAATTTTAGATAATAAAATTTCACGCTTAGTATCTAACTCTTTAGCAATATCAAAACCTATATTAGCATACAGTAAGCTTTTCTCTACTTGATTTAATTCTAAATATATTCGAGAAAGTGTATTGTAGCATCCTAAAATATAAATTTTGTAATTATAGGGTTTAAGTATTTTAAGAGCTTCAAGAAATGATGCTTCTGCCTTAATTAACAAGTTATTTTTAGTATGCAGAAGACCTATATTCATTAATATTGTTGTGCTGTTTAAAATAGGGTAAGAAATATCTTTAGCATCTAGTTCTTTATAAATATTTAATGCCTTTTCATAATGAACTAAAGCAATATCATTATTGCCTATCCGGGAATTAATCGCTCCAAT
>NYTT01000026.1 GCA_002683775.1 Flavobacteriales bacterium | reverse complement strand
ATACCAATGAAACTAACTTCTATTTTTGTGGCTTTCATTTTTTTATTGAAACCTTGTGAGTAATCATAATGAAATTTTTCAATTTTGATTGAACCTTTGAATGAAATTTTACCGGTATTAAAGATTATTTCTTGACTTAACAGATTCACTTCTATTTCAACATTAGGATGAAAATGAAAACTTGCTTTTCCTTTCAAGCTTTTGTTTATGGTATCTTTTATATTAATTTTAGACTTTTCAATAAAGAACTCTCTTTTATGTGAACTGTTAATGTTCTTATAACCATCGTGTTCGGCTATAAGACTTTCTTTATTATCTTTAATTAAAATTACATTTGCTCTATTTCCAACTCTGAAACCAGACCATACTTGCGAGGAGTTTTTATTTTCAATTGAAACAGTATTATGATTTATTGTAGCTCTTTCAGAGTCCCTAACTTTACCTATGTTGTATGTACTGATTCCTGGGTCAACAATAACTGGTTCTGAAGTATGTAGAATAAAACTAAAAGTATCTGCATGTGCATGTCCTGACTGATAACTTGGGCCGATCTTTCCTACATCTATGAATAGCTCATATAGTTTATTCTTAAACTTACGATAGCCTGAATCTGATAGTGTGAAGTCTAATAAATCAATATTAAATTTTTTTGAGTAATTTACTAGACTTGATGTATTTGAGGATATTCCATAAGTACTATCATTAACCATGGGAATACTACCATCTCGAAATGTAACCTTGTTCAACCAGCTTAACATTTTTTCCGAATAACACTTTAAAGTTGAAACAAATTCTATATCATGCTTGTAATTATTAATTTTTATCAGCCACAAACAGTCAAAAATTCTTTCCAAAATAATCTGATGATACATTGGAGATAATTCAAAATGTGCTCCGTCATTCAAAATTTGTTCATTTAATTCTTTTTCGATGATATGCTTAGATTTTGAATAAAATTTATCATTCTTAAAGTAGTAAGCTGCAAACAACAATGAAAAACCATTCTCTAATAAATGATTTCCTAAAATATGATATTCTAAGTTATCTAATAATATTAAATATTGATTGTATAATGATGTATTAATAACTTCATCTTGAATACCTACTTTACTTAAATATTTAATCCAATTAATCCCGCGAAGTGAAGTTGGATAAGGTTCTAAACCATCTTTCAATTCATCAAATCTCTCTACATAATCTTGCATCAGAACTAAAGCTTCTGATTGTTTTATAGATAATTGATTTAAAAAGTCGAAATAATTCAAATTGTACGTCCAGAGTTTCCCATGTCCATTATAATTCCAATCTATCTTATGTTCAAAGTTATGTGTAATGTTAAGAAAATGAAACTCAAAGTTTCCTATATAGCTTGTGTGTTTTTCCAAAGTACTTGACCATTTTAAAGGCTCAACACTTTCTTTTAACTCATAGGAGTACTCTTTGTTTACAAAATTTCTTCGAAGAGCATATAAAACCCTGTAAGTGATTTGTTCAAACTTAAGATACTTAACCGTATTGAATAAAAGTTTTATTCTATAGAAATCCATTTCCCTTCTTTTAATGAGGCAATTGCTGCAAAAGAGGCTTTTGTTGTGTTTACTATCGAATCGAATGGAATTATAGGCTCTCCTCCTTTTTTATGCTGTTCAATTAATTTTTTAAATTGATTGAAGTGTCCTTTGTCTTGCTTTCGTGAAGTGTTTCTAACCCCTTTAAATCCGTAAAATTTTAATTTTCTCCAGTTATCCATAACAATTGTTCTTTCTTGTGAGTACACTTCTACTCTTTCTTTTGAATAAGATTTGCTTCCATTAGAAAAGTAATTAATAACTGCAGTAGCCCCATTTTCGTATTTCAACAAAACACTTGCATTATCTGTATCTTCAGTCGGATTTTCACCCATTGCATTCATACAAACTGAAGTCACTTTTGAATCTGCTAAATAAGAGCATAAATCTATATAATGACAAGCTTCACCAATAATTCTTCCTCCTCCAACTTGCATGTCATGAACCCAAACTCCTTTTGGAACAAATCCTGCATTCATCGTAGCTATTATATTTACAGGAGTTCCATCATTTCCTAATGCTTTTTTCATTTTAGTCGCAAGAGGTGCAAATCTTCTATTAAAACCCACAGAAATATTGACATTGTTTTTCTCATAACTTTCTATCACGTCAGACAATTCTTTATTTGTTAAGGCTAATGGTTTTTCAACAAAAACACTCTTTCCTGCGTTGGCAGTTTCTGTAACCATTCTTGCATGTGTATTATGTTGAGTGGTAATGAAAACTAAATCTACATTTACATCTTCCAACATTTCTTGATAATTGGTCGTCGACTTTACAATTCCGTATTTCTTTGCCATGATTGTAGATGACAAACCTCCTGAACTTGCAATGTATTTTAAATCTGCTCCAACTTTCTTCAGATTTGGCATCATCGTAGAGCTTGTAAAATTTCCTGCTCCTATAATTCCAATTACACCTTTTTTTCCATCAAAGGATTTTTGATTAATTTCAATGGATGAAACTATTTGACCTCCAGAAGAGTATTCTAAAATGGTTGCGATCGACTTAGAATCACCAATATTACCATAAATTTTCTGATACTCTGGTAGTGGAATTCGATCTGTAATTAGCGGTTGAACATTTATTGTTTTTCTAGAAATAGCATTTAGAACAGCTTCAAAATTTCTTTTTTCTGTCCAACGTACAAATCCGATTGGATAGTCTTGACCTTTTTGTTCGTAATCTTCATCATATCTTCCTGGTCCGTAGGAACAAGAAACTTGAAAAGTGATTTCTTTTTCAAAGAAATCAGCTCTACTAATATCTAATCCAATTACTCCTACCAAAATAACGCGTCCTCTTTTGCGACACATTCTCGCAGATTGAGAAATAATTTCATTGCTTTTATTAGATGCTGTTATAACAACACCATCTGCACCAACTCCATTAGTGTAAGATTCTACAAACTTGACTTGATCAGTTCCTTCGGCTGGATTAATAGCTGTAATTCCTTTTTCTTTAGCGATTTTAATTTTCTCGTTATCAAAATCGAAACCAATAACATTACATCCATTAGCTAATAATAGCTCAGCAGTTACAAGCCCTATTAAACCTAATCCGACAATAACAACTGTTTCTCCAAATGTTGGATTTAATAGTCTAATCCCTTGTAACCCGATAGAGCCAATCACTGTGAAAGTTGCTTCTTCATCTGAAACATTGTCTGGAATTTTTGCTACTAAATTTTTAGGTACACATACAAATTCTGCATGATTCCCATTAGAGGCTACACGATCTCCAATTGAAAATTCTGCAACTCCTTTACCGACTGCTACGACCCTACCTACATTACAATATCCAAGAGGTAACGGTTGACCAAGCTTGTTAAAAACAGCCTCTATTGTTGGACGTAAGCCATCCGTCTTAACTTTATCCAAAACCATTTTCACCTTATCTGGCTGCTGTCTTGCTTTCTGAATAAAGTTTGCTTTACCAAAATCCACTAGCATTCTCTCAGTACCTAGTGAAACTAATGTTCTTGTAGTTTGAATTAGTACACATCCGGATTTTATCCTAGGCACTGGCACTTCTTCTAAAATTGTATCTCCTTTTTTAAGATCTTGTATTATCTGTTTCATATTTTATTTATAAATAGGTTTTCTCTCTTCTCTGTTAGGATAATTTATCAATACTGCTTTATATTTACCTTTAAATACAAAAAGACTACCCGCAGCAGCTCCTATAATTTTAAATTTACTAATTAAATCTTTTATATGTTGTATGCTTCCAGCACCACCAATAACTGTTATGGGCATACTGCATTTTTCTCTCGTACTTTCTATTAAAGGCAAATCGTATCCTTGCATCACACCATCATTATCAATGGAATTTATCACAATTTCACCTACTCCAATTTCTTCTAGCTTTGATATAAAATCGTTTAGTTTCCAGTTACTTTTTTTAGTTCCGTTATGAGTGTAAATGTCGTAACCTTCAAAGATTTTTTTCTTTTTTATATCCAGCACAACAACAACACTCTGATTTCCGATTACAGATCCAATTTGTGTACAAAGATCTAAGTTAGTGAGCGCTGCACAAGAAAGAGCTACTTTCTCTGCGCCTAAGCTTATAATTTTTCTTGCTTGCTCAACAGTCGTTATTCCTCCCCCATAACAAAACGGCATCCTGCATTCATCTGCTAAATTTTTGATCATATTTAAATTTGGCCCTCTATTTTCTCTAGTTGCATCAATATCTAGGACCATTAATTCGTCGACTTCTTTTTCGTTAAATATTTTTACAGCATTAATTGGGTCTCCTATATATTTAGGTTCTTTAAACTTCACTGTTTTAACTAGGCCTTTATTATGAATTAATAAGCACGGAATTATTCTTGATCTTAACATATTCATAATTGAGCAAAATTTTTAAATAACATAACACCATTTCCATGACTTTTTTCAGGATGAAATTGTGTTCCAAAAATATGATCTGAATATACAGCAGATGTAAATTCCCCCCCATAATTGGATGAAGCCAATATGTTTTTTCTACTTTCACATTCAAAATAAAAACTATGAACAAAGTAAAAACCAAAATCAGAATCTATGCCTTTAAATAAATTATGATTTTGAATATCTTTAATTGTATTCCAACCCATATGAGGTAATTTAGGCTTAGATTCAATTTTATTTTCATTAAATTTTTTTACTTTTCCAGGAATCCATCCTAACCCTGGTAATTTCCCTTCATCACTTCCAAATCCCATAACTTGTAAGCCAACACAAATCCCAAGAATTGGAACTTTTTTGTTAACAACTAAAGTATTTAATTCATCTCTTAATCCTGAATCAATTAATTGTTGCATCGTTGCATCAAATGCACCCACACCTGGTAAAACAAGTTTGTCTGCTTTTTTTAAATCAGATGCATCAGTTATAACTTGATAATAGATATTTAAGTTTTTATAAATAGTAGCAATAGCCTGAACGTTACCAGAACCATAATCGATTATTCCTATCATCTTTTTCCTCCTTTTTCTAAACCAAGTAAACGCATCACTTTTGCTCCTAGGTTATAAATGTTCTGTTGAGATTTATAATCTTTATACGTTTTATTGGGGGCATCCATATAAGATTGTAATTCTTCTTTAGAAATCCCTAATTTAGTAGCAATATATTCAAAATCTTGGCTAATAGTTTCTGGGTTATAAGCTGGGTGTTTTAATTTTTCGAGTGCATCTTCACGTTTCATTTGTTTAGTTAATATTAAACTTGAATATTGAACTTTTCTAGTATCAAATCCAAATTTTTTAGGTAACCAGTAGGACTCATAAAATCTGGTAAATCTTGATTCAAAATGTTTTTGAGGGTATTTTTGATAACCAAACTTATCCATTAATAATTGCATTGCCTTATCCTTTTCATAAGGAATATAGTCTAGAGGTTTGATTAATTTAATACCTTTTATATATGGCAAATAAAATTTATGCCATAATATTTTAGTTAAAGGGAAGTTCTTAAGCTTACCTGTTCCATGCTTTTGATAAATATCTTTTAATTGTATAGAATCCGATTGGAAATACATCCATTCTTTTGGATTCCTTATGCATTCCGTTGAAAAGTTGGCACCAGTTAAAATATATTTAATATTATGTTTTGAAGCGAACTTATACATTGTAGCAAAAAAAGCATGATCTTGAGGGGTATCAATGTGAGATACTCCTGACTTAAAAAATGCTAATTGTAAGTCTTTCATTTCTTCCCAATCGATTACTTCTGTGTATAAATCTAAACCAAGTCCATCAACGAGTCTTTCAATATTATTAACAGCAATCTGCGAATTCCATCCACCATCTACATGAAATACTAAAGGACGAAGACCATACTTCTTGACCATGATATACAATAGATATGAACTGTCTATTCCACCACTCATTCCCATTAGACAATCGAAATCTTTTCCTTCTCCTTCTTTCTTGATTTTTTTTACAATTTCTTTTAAATCTCTATCGCCCCTTTCATCTGTATGCCATTTTGGTAATATCTCTGAAAAGAAAGTATTACAATGATCGCAAACTCCTTTATCATCAAAGACTATTTTTGAGTCTGTTGTGTCCATTACACAATTGGAACATATTTGTATTTTTTTTAGTTTCATATTATTATTTAGTGAAGTCATCTTTACTTAATTTTAATTTTAACTTTCCGGTGATAGATTTAATAGGTTTTTTTAAAAAAATAAAATCAAAGTTGAAGTTAAAACCATTTAAATCAAAATATTTACCTGGAACAAAATCATGTTTATTATTAAAACCCGAAATTAAAAAAGTTAAATCTCCAGATTTTTTTTGAAATGCTTGAACAAATTCACACACATTGAAAATTTCATGGTGCTGCCCAAAAATTAAAATTGTTAGTGAAATTTTAGTGTGATTTTTATCTAATACAAAATCTCCTACTCTTCCTTCAATCATTTTAAAATTTGAAATTAATCCATTATAATCATATTCAGCAGATATTACATCTTCTGTATTATATCTTATAAGTGGCATATCTAAATTAAAATAAGATGTACCTAACAAACAGTTGTCAAATGATTCTGGATATCCATAACTATAAAAAGGTAAATAATTATTATGTAAATCTTTATCAGATGCGAATACACACATTTCGCTATGACCATACCACGTTAATAAATTTAAATTACAATCGTATTTTAAAAAATTTATCATGTAATTAGGAGTAAATTCCGAACTTAAAAAACAAACTCTAATTGTTGAAATCAAAGATTGAAATTCATCGTCGTCTAAGAATTTTTTAAAATCTATCATAATTTTATAAATATTTGAAGGATAACCTTGAAAATACTTAATTTTATGATTTAGTATAGTTTTTAATAGTTCTAAATATTCATTTTTTTCACAAATATTGGGATTAACTAAAAACTCATTATTTACAGCATGAAATTTTACTGTTAAGTTATTTGTTCTTGCTCCAAGTGCTGTCAGCATAAGTTGCCTTGGGTTATATCCATAATCTTTCCAAATAAAATGTAAATGAGACCATTCTCTAGCTAAACCATTTGAATCAATATAAAAAGATAGAGGTTTTCCTGTTGAACCCCCTGTATTAAGTTTCAAATACCCATTACTAACTTCTTTTGCTAAAATTCTAGCATCTTCCTTAGTCAAGATTGGTAATTTTTGAAAATCATCAATTGATTTAATTGAATAACTAGTTACTCCGTAAAAATTTCTATAAAACTCGAAATTACTTAAAGCATAATTAACAATAAAATTTAAATTATGTAATACATAATTAATATTTCGACTATCATTAAATTTAAAAAGTTTATTCCTCTGATTTAAATACTCACCACCAACTTTCCAGCTAAATGGTATATATTTTAAAAATACACCTGGAAAGTAAGGGATTTTTTGAACAATTTTTTTTAATGTTAATATTAGCATCTCTAGTTAATTTCTGAAACGAATTAATTTAGCAGGTACACCTCCGACAATTGAAAACTCTTTAACATCTTTTGTTACTACGCTTCCTGCGGCAACTACAGCTCCATTGCCAATCTTTACACCAGCTGTAATAAAGCAATTAGCTCCTATCCATGCATCTGATCCAATTATTATATTTTTTGGGTTACTACCACCAAAAAAAATAGATTTATCTTTGGATGGAATTTCATGATTTGATGAAATAATCTTAGTATCAAAACCTATTATGGTTCTAGGTCCAATTACGACTTTACCTTCATCCTTAGTAATTATCAAAACTCCTTTTGCTAAACTTACATCGTCTTTTAATTCAAGGTTATTTCCTGGAGCTATCCAAACACCTGGATAAATTATAACTCTTTTACCAATTTTTGCTCCCATCATTATCAAAAAATATTTCTTAAAAAATAGAAAAAAACGAAAACGAGGTAACGAAAAAATTAGAGTCATAATTAATTCATGAGAAATAACTAAAGTTGGTTTTATTAACTTGTACATATCTTAATATTTATTTTTAAATACTAGATGAAGAAAGTTTAATTCTAAAATATTTTTTTCTTCAATAGTGTTTAATTTTTGTAATTGCTTTTTACCATTACTAATAATATTTTCATAATAATTAGGGTTATTAACGATTTCATTTATTTTATTTGAAATTTCAGTGGTATTATTTCTATTAACATAAACTGCAGCATCTTTACAAATTGCTTTTGACCACTCTTCATCTGAAACCATTAAAATTTTTTCATAAGACCAAGATTCAATAATATTATTACTAAAGCTTTCTAACTTACTAATAAGAAAAACTATATCAATTTGTTCATATAGACTTTTAATATATTTTTTGGATACATTTCCAATTACTGAAATATACTCAGAAACATTATACTTTTGAATTAAGCTATTAAACTCTTTGTGAATTTGACATTGATTTTGAGGAGCAGTTAATATAAAGTTAAATTTTATATTTTTTTGTTTTAATTTAAATGCTATTTGTGGAATTTTTAGAACCCCCTTGTGCTTTTGCCATCCACACAAGAATAAACCTTTTTTTAATTGCTTATTTTTGATAACTAAATCAATTTTTTTTTCTTCATAATTTAAGTTAATTGATGGGAGAATTGTTGTTGTAACTCCTTTAACATTATAAATTTCATTACATTTTCTCTCTAAATCGATATTCTCAAAAATAATTCCATCTGAGTTTTTGAGTGCATAGATTCTAAATAAATCTATTGTTTTTCTTTTGATTAAAGAAAAACCTTTGAAATCACTCCAAAAGTTTATT
>NYTT01000025.1 GCA_002683775.1 Flavobacteriales bacterium | reverse complement strand
TCTTCAGTTGCTTCTTCAGTTGCTTCTTCAGTTGCTTCTTCAGTTGCTTCTGCTGCTGGTGCTTCCTCTTCAGTTGCTTCTTCTACTGCTGGTGCTACCTCTTCAGTTGCTTCTTCTACTGCTGGTGCTACCTCTTCAGTTGCTGTTTCACCTCCTCCACATGCAGTGAATACAAAGAACATAGCTGCAACAAATAAATACATTAATTTTTTCATGACCTTAATTTTGTTTGGTTAATAACTGTAGCAAATATACATAAATACTAGTTTAAATTACAATATATTTGTTACATGAAAATATACTTATTAATAATTAGTTGTTGGTTATTGTCATGTTCAGAGCCCAATCTTAAAAAAAAAGAAAATATACTTGAAAAAACATTGTTCGAAAATGTCTTAAAAGAGATTCAATTAGCGAAATCTTCATTTAAAATTACTAAGAAAAAAAATAAAACTAATACTGAAAAATTGCTTGCAAACACTTATTCAGAAATATATAAAAAAAACAATATCTCTGAGTTAGACTTTTTTACAACACTTAATTTTTACAGTGAAAATCCAAAAGAATTAGAAGAAGTATACTCAAATGTATTAAAATTATTAATCTCAGAAAGACCTATAACTGATCAGAAATAAACCATTTAGCATATTTATCTATAGTTACTTCTATATCCGTAAATTTAAAATTAAGAGCATGTTTAATCTTATCTGTAGAGTATGAACTTGATCTCATCGAGCTATTTGCAGTTTCTTTGGTTAAAAGTGGTTTTTTACCAGTAATATAGGATTTAACTAATTCAATCCGCCAAGCAATCTCTTTTAAGAATGGTGTCACTCTGATTTTAGCTTTTGGTTTACCAAGTGCTTTAGCAATTCTATCAAAACAATCACGATATTTTAAATTAGCACCATTAATGATAAATCTCTCATTTTTAACATCAGAAAATAAAAGTTGTAATAAAGATTCTGCAACATCTATTACATCAACATATCCAGAACTTCCTGATGTATAAAATTTTAATCCGTTATAAATTTTCTGAAAAATCTGAGAACTACCCTTATTCCAATCTCCTGGTCCCAAAATAATAGATGGATTAATAATAACAACATCTAAACCTTCTGCAGATGCTCTCCATACTTCTTGTTCTGAAAAATATTTACTTAATGAATAATTACTTTCATTATTTGTAGCTGTAAAAAAGCATTGCTCATCAACAATTTTATCTGTTGTATTTCGACCAAGTGAGGCAACAGAACTAACATACCCAACTTTCTTGATTCCAAGACTTAATGCAACATTCATTAAATTTGATGTTCCTTCAATGTTCACTTTCTTTAAGTCTTCAATATCTGATGAAGAAAATGATACTATTGCTGCACAATGTAAAAGCAAATCACATCCTTTCATACCTTGTTCTAAAGATGAAATATTATTTAGATCACCATCAATCCAATTAATTTTTTCAAATGATTTTTCTAAATTATAATATTGAAAAATTTTTCTGCAAATTTCTAATGAAGAAAAAGATCTCTTTAAGGCCTTAAAAGGTTTTTTTTGTTGAGCTAATTTTAAAATAACATGTGAGCCTACTAATCCTGTTGCTCCAGTAACAAATATCATCTAGCAAAGATAATGGTTTAGATTTTAGATATTAGATGTTAGGCTTTAGATTTAATAATTTATCTATTTTTGATAAAAAATTTAAATGGATTTTATAAATGAACTAAAGTGGAGAGGCATGATACATGATATTATGCCCGGAACAGAACAACAGTTTAAAAAAGAAATGACATCTGCTTACATTGGATTTGATCCTACAGCAGATTCATTACATATTGGTAGTTTAGTTCAGATTATGACATTAGTCCATTTGCAACGGTGCGGCCACAAGCCCTTTGCTCTAGTTGGAGGAGCTACAGGGATGGTTGGGGATCCTTCTGGGAAAAGCAAAGAGCGAAATTTATTAGATGAAATTACATTAAATAAAAACCTAGCTGCTGTAGAAACTCAACTAAAAAAATTTCTTGACTTTGAAAATGGTGATAACGCTGCTGTATTAGTTAACAATTATGATTGGTTTAAAGAAATTTCATTTTTAGAATTTATTCGCAATGCAGGAAAGCATATGTCAATAAATTACATGATGGCAAAAGATTCTGTAAAAAGTAGACTTGAAACTGGGTTAAGTTTTACAGAATTTTCATATCAGATAGTTCAAGCTTATGATTTTTACTGGTTGTGGAAAAATAAAAATTGTAAAGTTCAATTAGGGGGGTCAGATCAGTGGGGAAATATTGTTAGTGGAACTGAACTGATAAGAAGAAAAGAAGATGGTAAAGCTTTTGCCGTGACAACACCTTTAATTAAAAAAGCTGATGGCGGGAAATTTGGCAAAACTGAAAGTGGCAATGTTTGGCTAGATAAAAAGAAAACATCAGCATATAAATTTTATCAATTTTGGTTAAACTCTAGTGATGAGGATGCGATACATTATATAAAAGTATTTACTCTGTTATCTCAAGAAGAGATTGTTTTACTTATTAAAAAGCATCAACAAGAACCGCATTTAAGATTATTGCAAAAAACAATAGCAAATGAAATCACTATCAGAGTTCATAGCAAAAAAGATTTAGATATGGCTGTATTAGCATCTAAGATTTTATTTGGACGTTCAACTTCTGATGACTTAAAAACTCTAGATGAAGAAACTTTTCTTTCTGTTTTTGAAGGAGTTCCTCAATTTAAACTATCTAAAGAAGATCTAAAACTAGGTATATTAGATATAATGGCTGAAAAAACTAAAATATTTTCAAGTAAAGGTGAAGCAAGAAGAATGGTAAAATCTAATGCTGTGAGTATAAATAAAGAAAAAATTACAGATGAATTTAGCCTCTCAAAAAATAACTTAGTAAGTAATAAGTATATTCTTGTACAAAAAGGAAAGAAAAATTATTTTTTAATTATTGTTTATTAAATTTGATAATGAGCGAGCAAGTGATTTATAATTTTGAGATCCAAACATAATATTACTACCATTCTTTAGAAAAACTTTAACACCTAAATTTCCACTCACATTATATGCTTTTCCTTTAAATCCATATTTAATTCCCCAACCTCCATATTCAGAAATTGGTTTGTATTTCATTGCTTCAATTTTTTCAATATCTTCAATTTTAATAATAAAATATTTTAAATGAAATGGGAAAAATTGATAATGCAATCCATCATTATTAACTCTTATTCTTAACTCAAGAATATAAAATATAATAGGCAAGAAAAATCCAATAATTACATGTAGAATATTAATTTTATTATCATCAAAAGGACCAAATGACATTATTGGAAATGACAATAATATTACCCACAGCCACCATTGTGTAAATTTTTGATTTTCTTTAAATAAATATTCCATTACGTATTTAATATGCTTTAGAATAATTTGAAAAGAAATGTGTAATTGTTTCTATACCTTTAAGATAGTTAAATATCCCATAATGCTCATTGGGAGAGTGTATAGCATCTGAATCCAAACCAAAACCAAGCAAAATAGATTTAACACCTAATTCTGCTTCAAACAAAGCAACAATAGGAATAGATCCCCCGCTTTTAACCGGAACAGGTTTTTTACCGTAAGTAGTTTCCATAGCCTTACTTGCCGCTACATAAGCAGGAATATCAGTTGGCGAAACATAAGGCTCTCCACCATGATGAGGACTAACTTTCACACTCACACTTTTAGGTGCAATACTTTTAAAATAATCAGAAAATAAAGTTGTGATTTCTTCATCAGATTGATTAGGAACTAAACGCATAGAAATTTTTGCAAAGGCTTTTGATGCGATTACGGTTTTTGCTCCTTCACCCGTATATCCTCCCCAAATTCCGTTTACATCTAAAGTTGGACGAATTCCTGTACGTTCCATAGTTGTGTAGCCTTCTTCTCCATGAATATCAGAAAGGTCTAATGCTTTTTTATATTTATCCAAAGAGAATGGTGCACGAGCAATATCTGCTCGTTCCTCTGCTGAAAGTTCTACAACATTATCATAGAATTTGGGAATAGCAATATGATTATTTTCGTCCTTCATTTTTGCAATCATCTCACATAAAATATTGACAGGGTTTGCAACTGCACCACCGTATAATCCTGAATGTAAATCTCTATTTGGACCAGTGACTTCTACCTCCAAATAACTTAATCCTTTTAATCCAGTTGTAATTGATGGTGTATCGTTAGCAATAATTCCAGTATCAGAAATTAAGATGGCATCACATTTTAATCTTTGCTTGTTTGCTTTTACAAAAATTCCTAAATTTTCAGAACCTACTTCTTCCTCTCCCTCAATCATGAACTTTACATTACAGGGCAATGTGTTAGTATTCATCATTAATTCAAAGGCCTTTACATGCATGTAAAACTGCCCCTTATCATCGCACGCACCTCTTGCAAAAATTGCTCCTTCAGGGTGAATGTCTGTTTTTTTAATAACTGGCTCAAATGGTCCGCTAGTCCATAACTCTAATGGGTCGGCAGGTTGCACATCGTAATGTCCGTAAACCAAAACAGTTGGTAAATTGGCATCAATAATTTTTTCACCATAAACAATAGGGTACCCTTCCGTTTTACAAATTTCAATATTATCTGCTCCTGCATCTGTCATTGCTTTTGCTACTACATCTGCACAGTTTAAAACATCATCACTATAAGCTGGGTCGGCTGAAATAGATGGTATTTTTAAAAGGTCAATTAATTCGTTTATAAATCTGTCCTTGTTTTCGTTTATATAATTATTTATGTGTTCCATTTTTATTTATTTTATTAGGATTTCTCCTGTCATTTCCATTGGGATTTCTAATCCCATTATTTGTAATATAGTAGGAGCAATATCTGCTAGCTTTCCGTTTTTAATTGTATCAATTCCTGTGTTCAGAGCAAAACAAGGAACAGGGTTAGTGCTGTGTGCAGTGTTTGCTGTTCCATCAGGGTTAATAGAGAAATCGGCATTTCCATGATCGGCAATAATAATAAAAGCGTAGTCATTTTTCAATCCTGCTTCCACCACTTTTTTAGCACAGTTATCAACTGTTTCCACTGCTTTTACAATAGCATTGTAATCTCCGGTATGCCCTACCATATCTGGATTTGCAAAGTTAAGGCATACAAAATCTGTTTCTCCTTTTTTTAATTCTTCTACAATAGTTGAGGTAACTTCACGAGCGCTCATTTCAGGTGATAAGTCGTAAGTTGCCACTTTTGGAGAATTTACCATCAATCTTTTTTCTCCAATAAATTCTTTCTCTCTTCCTCCTGAAAAGAAGAATGTAACATGAGGATATTTCTCTGTTTCTGCAATACGGATTTGAGTTTTATTATTTTTTTCTAAAACCTCTCCTAAAGTATTTTTGATGTTTTCCTTATCGTAAATTACATGTACATCAAAAAATGAAGCATCATATTTAGTTAATGTAGTAAAATGTAAATTGATAGTACTCATATTAAATTCAGGCATATTTTCCTGAGTAAGTACTGTTGTTATTTCTCTACATCGATCGGTTCTAAAATTAAAACATATAACTGCGTCATCTTCTTGTATTTTAGTAATTGGGTGCCCATTTACATCAACTTTTACAATAGGTTTGATAAATTCATCAGTAATATTTTGATTATATGAATCTTTAATGCTCTCAGTTAAGTTGTGTGAAGGCTTGCCAATTCCATTTGTTAGTAAGTCATATGCTAATTTTATTCTATCCCATCTTTTATCTCTATCCATTGCATAATATCTACCACAGATAGAAGCAATTTTAGCCCCAAATAAATTTCTTTCCAAGGATGATATAAATTCAATACCACTTTTTGGATCACAATCTCTTCCATCTGTAAAAGCATGAATAAAAACTTTTTTAACTCCAGATATTTGTGCTAATTCACATAATTTATATAAATGTTTAATATGTGAATGGACACCTCCATCTGAAACTAAACCAATAATATGTAAGGATTTATTTTTACTCTTCGCATAGTCAAAGGAATTTTTTAAAGATTTCTCTTTGGCAAGGGAATTATTTTGACAGGCAATATTTATTTTCTCTAAATCTTGATATACAATTCTTCCAGCCCCGATATTTAAGTGCCCTACTTCAGAATTACCAACTTGTCCTCTAGGAAGTCCCACAGTCTCCCCATAAGTTAATAGTTCACAGTTAGGATATTTGTTATATAAAGAGCTAATAAAAGGGGTATTTGAAGAATGTATTGCGTCAGCTTTAGATTTATCACCGTGCCCCCAGCCATCCAAAATAATAAGTACTGATTTTTTACCTTTCATATATAGGCAAATATAAAGTTTACTAAAACATTATTAAGAAAATCGCACTAAAATAACGAAGTGATCAAAGGCCAACCAAAGATTACAATTGTTGAGGAAATAGTTATTCCAGTACTTATTGCGATTAATGATTTTTTATAATCAATTCGAAATATATATGCTGCAATAGTTCCAATATAAGCTCCAGTGACTGGTAAAGGTATCATAACAAAAATCATTAACCCTATAACGCCATATTTTTGAATCATCGACTTAGTTTTGGTCTTTGCTCTAGCAGACAAATAAATTGCAATCTTCTTATAATATAAATTTTTTAAAAAAAACTTGTTGGAAAATTCTATAGATTTATAAAAAAGAGGGAAAACTAGTAAATTTGCTACAAGACCTACAATAAAAATAAGATACAAAGGCAATGTAGTTGATTCAACACCGTATGGAATACCAACTCTGGCTTCTCCAAATGGAGAAATGCTTATTAAAAAAGTTAATAAAATGTCTTGTATCATTTAAAAAAATTGGATTGCAAATATAGCCTATTAGATAATTAAAAACCATAAAATAAGTAAATTTAAATGATCAACTATTTAAATATCTGCTGATAGAATTTATTTCGCATATTTACATGAATTGGATTATATTTACCTAATCTTTCTGGGTGAAATTGGACACCTATCATAAAGGGGTGAACTTTTTTTTTAATTACAACTGCTTCAGGTAATCCATCATATGATTCAGCAATTACAATAATATTCTCTGCAATCTCCTTAAGCCCTTGATGATGCCAGGAATTTACCTTGAAAAAATGTTTTTTTGGTAAGACCTTCCCATTTACAGGAAAAATCATTGATATATTATCGATATTATTATTGGTCACCATTATATTGTGCATAACTTCACCATTGTTCCTATGCATAATGCTATCACCAATTTCAGTTGGCAAATCGCCAAATAGTGTGCCACCACTTGCAACATTCATCATTTGCATCCCTCTACAAACCCCTATTAAAGGAAGTTTGTTGTTAAAAGCATAATCAAACAGTTTCTTTTCTAGTGTGTCCCGTCTAAAATCAAATTCTCCGCAGAGTTTGATATTGTTAGTATCATTATACATTAAAGGGTAAATATCTTCACCACCAGTTAAAATAATACCATCGGCTAAATTTAAAATACTATCAATATTGGAAATATTATATGCATCAATTATTATTATATCTCTACTTTCAATCCAATTTATATAATTATCAGAAGCTTTAGATAAAATGAT
>NYTT01000024.1 GCA_002683775.1 Flavobacteriales bacterium | reverse complement strand
TCTTCTATTTTTTTTGCTTTATTGATATCTTCAATTCGTTCTTTATCATTAACATAAATTTCTGTCCATATTGGAGTGTAGAAAACTGATTTATTGAACTTGCATTTTTTTATAGATCGTATTAGATTATTAGTAAATTTCAAATTACTCAGATTTAGATAAGCTAATGAGTCAAATGGACTCCTGTCAAAGAAAACTAAATTGTCATTCATATTTTTTTTGTACTGTTGAATTCTTAATCTTGATATTTTTTCTTCAAAAGCTATTTGATTTTTCCAAGGAAGTATATCACCTCCAGTTAATAATTGTTCCGAAATAACTTCTCTTGAGTTTTCTTTTACGCAACTAAAATCACGTGAGATTAAGTCATCAATAATTGATGTTTTTCCAGTACCTGGCGCTCCTGTAATTATGTACTTATTATTCATTTACACACTGAAAATAGATATTAAGATAGCTGTAATTATTATAAGTATTTTTTGAAGACTAAATTTGTGATCTGTACTACTTTCAAATAAAATAGTTGTAGAAATATGAAGAAAGACCCCAATAACTATAGCCATAATTTCGTTCTGATAATTCACTAATGTTGTAAATAATTCACCTGTTAAAACACCTAAAGGTGACATTGTTGCAAATATTAATAGAAGAGCATATGATCTTTTTTTACCAATATTAGACTGAACAAAAAGTGTCATTAAAACTATTGCAACAGGTAGTTTATGCAAAACTACGCCAGTTAGAAGGGCATTATGGGCATGATTGTGCAACTGTCCTGCAAGTGGAATCCCTTCTAAGAAAGCATGTAGGCATAGGCTTATAACAACAGAAAACGGAATGATTTGTCTATTTCTAAAATGACCATGTCCATGTTCTATGCCTTTTGAAAAATGATCTAGAATAATTTGAATTAAAAAGCCAAATAAAACATAGATGCCAATATATCTATGTGAATCGTAAGTAAATATGACGGGTAGTAAATGAAGTACGCTAACAGACAATAAATATGCACCGCTAAATGTAAGAAGAAGCCGAATTTTATTATTTTTTTTCACCTTAATTATCTCAACAAGTGCTGCCCCAATTATTACAGAAGTGAATAATAATATTATTGATACGTAGTTCATTTTTTGCAAATAAGGATTAGTCTATTTGATTTTTTAGTGTCAAATCTATCTAATGAATAATTGCCAAAGATATCAATAATTTTCAGCCCTGCCTCATTAACAAATGTTGTAAAACAATCTAAATTTAATGCTTTAACCTTTTCTTGAAATTCGTATTTCTTGTTGCTATCTAAGATTTCAATGTCTTTAATAATGTAATGATCTTCAACTTTTCTTTTGATATTAAAAGTAATGCTCTGAATTATCTTTTGTTCTTTCACAACTAAATTATCTACGACTTTATTGACATTCATAAAATCTATAATTAAGAGGCCATTTGCTTTTAAACTTTGTGAGATTGAATTTATAGCCTTTTGTTCATCAGTTTCATCTTCAAAGTAGCCAAATGATGTAAATAGATTTGTTGCAACATCAAAATGGTTAGCTTTGTAAAGCTCTCGCATATCATGTACTTTGAAGGACAGATTCTTTTTCTTGATAGACTGTTGAATTGCATGCTCAATGCTATTTTGAGATAGATCTACACCTGTAACATCAAAACCTTTTGTATTAAAATAAGTAGCATGCCTTCCTTTGCCACATGCAATATCAATTAATTTACTTGGAGTTACAAGGTTTAGTCTCTTAATAAGATTGTCGATAAAAAATTCAGCTTCTTTTTCATCTCTATTGTTGTATAATATATGGTAGTAATGAGAATTAAACCAATTTGCGTACCAATTCATAATAGATATAGTTTTTTTTGTATATTTTATTTTAATAGATTATAGTTTCTTTTCTAACAATTTTTCAGTAAAATTTTCAGTGTGCCTATTTTAATCTTTTTTGTGAAAAATAGTGTTTTAGATTTAAAAAGTTAAAATCTATTAAAGTAAAAATTCTATTCATAACTTTAAATATTTTAGAGCTTGATTCATGTTGCAAGTACACTTAAACATTCTTAAAAAATACCACAAGCTCTAAAGGAATTAACGTTCATATTTTTTTCTTTGTCTTATCAATTCATACAGTATTACTCCTGTAGCTACAGAGACATTTAATGATGTGATCTTACCATTCATAGGGATTTTTGCTCTTGCATCACACATTTTTAATAACTCTGGAGATACTCCATCTTCTTCTGACCCCATAATAACTGCTGTTGGTGAAGAGTAATCAGGTTTATACATACTATCTTGTGTTTTTTCAGTACATGCAACCAGTTGTAAGCCGCTATCCTTCATAAATTGTAGTGCTAATTTTAAATTCCATGTTCTACATATATTCATCCTCAGTAGTGCTCCAGCAGAAGTTTTAATAGCATCTGCATTAATAGCTGCAGCGTTTTGCTCTGGAATTAATATTGTGTCAACTCCTGCGCATTCAGCTGTACGAGCAATTGCACCAAAATTTCTTATATCAGTAATTCTGTCTAAAACTAATACAAGAGGGTTTCTTGCTTGTTCGTATAATGATGGTATAACATCTTCAATATTATGAAAATCAATCGGTGATATAAAGGCAAAAACTCCTTGGTGATTCTTCTTCGTCAAGCGATTAATTTTTTCAAGCGGTACATGCTTATAGTTAATTCTTTTGACACGAACTAGTTTCCAAAGTTCTGCAAACAAGTCATTGTGTAATCCCTTCTGAATAAAAAGTTTGTCAATCGTCTTACCTGCATGAACGGCTTCAATTATTGGTCGAATTCCAAAGATGTAATTTTTTTCTTCTGTAATCATTTTATATTGTCTTCTTTAAAGCTAATTTTAGCATCAATCTGAGGTATATCTCTTATTTGTATTTCTTTATTTAATTCTACTCTCTTGTCAATTAGTTCTTGTGTTAATATTTTTTTATTTCTTTTCTCCATTGGAGGATTTAATTTCTCAGCACTTTCAAATTCTATCACTCTTTTTAATACTTCTTTTGGAAGTTGAGATCTCGACTTCTTAAGTGTATCTAAGAATTCTTCAGCAAAATATTGATCAATTTGGATTCTTCTTTTTGTTGTATGTGCAAATTTTCCAATTATTCTACATATATCATCTCTCTCCTCTGGGCTCAATTTTTCAACTAATTGAAAGTCCTGTATTTTTTTGAGACTGATAATTATAGGTTCAATAGAATCTTTTGTGATTACAAAAACATTATAATCCCCCATATTATAAGTGAATTTATCTATTGAGCTTAATGTGTTTGATGGAATAACTAAAAATAGATCTTTTTTAACATCTGAATGCTTTGCATATTTTTTGAGGTTATCCGTTTGATTTTTAATATATGTTGGAAAGTTACTCAAGTCATCTGATAGTGGGCTTTTTGCATCAAAGATGATATACTGCTCTGAGATTTTAATAGTATTGTCAGGCTTATTTCTTGGGTATGGAAAATTTTCTTGAGAAATGTATTCTAAAATATGATTTTTGCATATAAACTGTATGTGATTTTCAATATCTTTTTCATGGTTGCTCCACTTTTTCTTCATTTTCTCAAAATATGATAATTTTTCTGCTACTCTTTCATCATTAATTCTTTCTTTTTCTTTTTCTAGGGATTCTTGAAGTGCATTGCTTTTGTCTAGTGATTTTCTTAATGACTCAATTCTATTTTCTTCTTTGCTTTCAAGAGTGGTTAATTTTGTTTTTAGAGCATTATATCCTTGTTCTATTGCTTGCAAACGTACTTCTGCTTGGGTCTTTTCATTTTTTAATTGCTCAAAAGATGTCATTTTCGCATTCAATATCTCTTTTGATTTTTGTATCTGATTAATTATTTCTTCCTTTGTTGCAACTGATTTTTCTAACTCTAAAATTTTCTTGCTATAATCTATATCATCGCTTTTGCTTGATTTTTTAAAATAAGTTGCTAAAGCGATAATAATAAGTAATGCCAGTAATCCTATTTCCATAAGTAATTTTTTGAGTTATAAAATTAGCACCAAAGTACCAACTTCAATCTTCTTGTACAAGTCAATAACTGCTTTATTTTTCATTCTTATACAGCCATGCGAAGCAGGTGAGCCTAATCTTCCTTCTTCTGATGTTCCGTGTATGTAGATGTATCGTTTAAAGGAATCAACATTTTTTCCTTTATTAAGGCCTTCCTCTAGCCCTTCAAGCCAAAATATCCTACTGGTTATATCATCGGTTTTACTTTTCTTTTTATCTGTATATATTTTTGAAATTTCACCATTAAAAATTCTTCCTATCATTCTGCCATATATAGGAGTTCTGTCACCATGTTTAGATTTAATTTTATGCATTCCTAATGGAGTCTTGTTGCTACCAGCTTTATTGCCAATTCCAAATTCTGATGTCGAAATTATATATTCATTAATTATAATATTGTTTTTTATGTGATACATTTTTTGATTAGTTACAGATACAAATAAAATCTCATTTAGTTTGATATCGGAGTAGTTTTTAATTTTAGATATGATATTTTCTTGAGCAGATGTGTTTATATACAATATGTTAACTAAAATATAAATAATCTTTTTTATCATATTTGCCAATTTATTGGTTCTTGTTTATTTTGAATGAGAAGTTTATTGGTTTTTGAAAAATGTTTACACCCAAAAAACCCCTTATAGGCGGAAAGAGGAGAGGGGTGAGGCGCAGTTAAAATTATATTTTTTTTTTGATCAATCAAGGTAGATTTTCTTTGTGCAAAATTTCCCCAAAGCAAAAAAATTACTTGTTCTTTTTTGTAAGATAACTTAGTTATAACGGTATCTGTAAAATTATCCCATCCAAGACCTTTATGAGATCCAGCTTCATTTTCTCTTACAGTTAGTGTTGTATTTAAAAGTAATACACCTTGATTAGACCAGTTTTCCAAATAACCAGAATTTAAATTGTCAATGCCTAAATCAGATTTTAATTCTTTGAATATATTGCGTAATGATGGAGGTATTTTAATGTTTTGATTTACTGAAAAAGCAAGTCCATTTGCTTGATTTTTTTTATGATAAGGGTCTTGTCCTAAAATAACAACTTTACAATCTAGAAATGATGTTGCTTTAAATGCATTAGAGATATCTTTTTCTAGAGGGAAAATATTATTAATGTCACGTTCATTGCTTACAAAAAGCATTAATTTTTTAAAATAATTCTTTTTAAAACACTCTTGTAATATTCTGTCCCAAGCTTGGGTTATAAAGTATTTTTTTCTTTTCATTTTATTAACATTGCAAATATAGAAAGTGCAATAGAAAAAATATTATTCTGTTATTAATATTGTGTATTTTTGTAAAAAAAATCAATGAAACAAATAATTCTTATCGTATTTACAATTCTTTTACTTGCTTCATGCGCTGTTCATAAGGAACAGTGTCCAGGTGTTGGTAGCATTTCTCAAAAAACAACAAATTCATAGTTAATTTTGGCAATTATTAGTGAAATAAAAAAACCAAAGTGGTTAAAAGTTAAGCTTCCTACAGGTGAAGCGTTTAAAAATGTAAGAAGTATCACAAAATCTCATAATCTGCATACTATTTGTGAGAGTGGTAACTGTCCTAACATGGGGGAGTGTTGGGGTGCAGGCACTGCTACTTTTATGATTTTAGGAAATATCTGTACTCGCTCTTGTGGTTTTTGTAATGTTATGACTGGAAGACCACTTGCTGTTGATACGCTTGAACCTAAAAAAGTTGCAAAGTCTATTAATCTCATGAATGTCAAGCATGCTGTAATAACATCTGTAGATCGAGATGACTTGCCTGATGGAGGGGCTAGTATCTGGGTAGAAACAATAAATGAGATTAGAAGGCAAAACCCAAGAACTACAATGGAAACGTTAATTCCTGATTTTAAAGGAAGGCTAAAAGACATTCAGCCCATTATTGATGTCGCTCCAGAAGTAGTCTCTCATAACATGGAGACAGTCAAAAGATTAACTAGGCAGGTTAGAATTCAAGCTAAATATGACAGAAGTTTAGAAACCTTAAAATATCTACATGATGGTGGTATTAGGACGAAATCGGGAATCATGCTTGGCCTTGGAGAAACTGAGAAAGAGATTATTGAAACTATGCATGATTTGAGAAAAGTTGGTGTTGTTATTTTAACAATTGGACAATACTTACAGCCTTCTAAAAAGCACTTACCGGTAGTTAATTTTATTACACCTGAACAATTTGAAAAATACAAAAAAATTGGTTTAAGTCTTGGTTTTCAGCATGTTGAGAGTAGTCCTTTAGTTAGATCTTCTTACCACGCCGAAAAGCATATATTATAGAAAATTTCAGTTTTTATTTCTTTATTTTTTTTTGTATTTGTTATCGATATAAAGTATATTTGTGGTCATAAATATTACGAATCAACTTTACAGATATGAGAAATAAAATTTTACCCTTAATAATTGTTGTTTTTTTTACTACCAATTTTGTGTTTGCTCAAAAATGTGCAACATATGAAGGAGCACTTGAAGAACAAAAACAAAAATATCCTCATTTCTACAATAGTTTAGAAGAGAAAAATTCTGAACTTCAAATACAGAATGATTTGATGTTAAGTAAAATTCAAAATCTTAAATCTGAAAATGGCATTAAGATTATTCCTGTTGTTGTACACGTAATTCATGATTTAGGAAATGAAAATATATCAGATGCTTCAATACAAGGTGCTTTAGATGTTTTAAATGCAAATATTAATGGGCAAGGCTCAAACTTTCTTGCAAAAACACCTGATGTATTTGCCGCTGTTAGAGGTGAAGCAAGAGTAGAGTTTAGGCTAGCAAAGATTGATCCTGTCGGAAACCCTACAACTGGTATTAATAGAGTTAGATCTTCTTTAACTGACGAACCTACACCAAGGGATGCTGTTAAATCATTAAGTTACTGGAACTCCTATGAGTATTTTAATATATGGACTGTAAAGAAATTTGCTCCACAAGATGATGGAAATACTTTACTTGGTTATGCTCAGTTTCCTGGTTCAGGATCAATGTCTACAGATGGTGTTGTTTTGCTTTCAAGCCAAATGGTTTCTGGTGGAACACTTACACACGAAGTAGGTCATTGGTTAGGTTTGAGACATACTTGGGGTGATGCAACATGCGGAGATGATGGAATAAAGGATACACCTCCTGCTAGAGATCCTAATTTCGGAATCAATTTATCTAATTATCCTTACCATGTTGGACTTGCACCACCAGCTGGTCAAACTGGCGCATGGGGGTGTATAGGTGATTCATTGAATTGGGCAGGTGAAATGTTTGTCAACTATATGGATTACTCTAGTGACGCTCACGTTACTATGTTTACAAGGGATCAAGCTGCATATATGAATTCAGTTCTTGATGGTATAGTTAGTGAAGAAACAGGTTTGTCAACTATTGGTTTTAGAGAATACATGTGGTCCAATGAAAATATATCTAAAACTGGTACATTTGATGGGTATAGAGTTCCTACTTGTACACAAGAAGCAACTTTTGTAGTGATGAATGGAGCTTCTTCCATTTGCGAAGGAGAATCTCTTTTGTTAAAAGGAAATCAAACTATGTTCGGATCTGGAAATGTTTCATCTTTTGTTTGGGATTTTGGAGATGGAAATACTGATAGTTCTGGTGATAATTTTATTTCTCATGCCTATAACACAACTGGTTCTTTAGATGTCAACCTAACCGTAGAATATAGTGAAACTACAGAAGCTAGAGCTGCTGTTTTATCAGATTTAGATTTAGTTAATGCAACATCATATGATTCTAT
>NYTT01000011.1 GCA_002683775.1 Flavobacteriales bacterium | reverse complement strand
CCTTATATTTTGAAATGGATTTCTTACTATTAATATAAATTTAGCCTTTGGAAATGTTTCAAATAACTGAGGTACATAGTAACTTAAGAAAGGTTCTTTGATTAAATCCTTTGAAAATTCATATCTATATCTCTGTACAAAATCATTAAAACTTAATAAATTAAAATCTAGTTCTAGCTGTAAGCTACTATTTTTTATTGCACTTTTAAAATCAGATGTTAATGACTTCTTAGTAGCTTGTGCTATTAAATTAGCAATTATTGTTGTACCACTTTTTTGATTTCCTAAAATAAAAACCGGCTCTTTTTTCAAGACAGATAAAGTTGATAATATCTTATGTTTCATTGTAAATCAAAGAATGAATATATTTTATCTATAATATAATCTTGTTCATAAGATGAAATTCCATAGTACATAGGTAATCTAACTAGCTTTTCACTTTCTGTTGTCGTATGGTTATCTTTATTTTTCATTAGACCAAATTTCTTTCCAGCTATTGAAGAATGTAAAGGAACATAGTGAAATGTTGCTAGTATGTTATTTGATTTTAGATAACTGATTAATTTAGTTCTTAAAGGTAATGTCTTTACTTTAATATAAAACAAATGTGAGTTTGGAATACAATCATGTGGAATAGTTGGAAGTTGAATAATTTCTTTTTCTTCTAATTCTTTAAGGTCACTTTTATATTTTAACCAGCTAGCTAGTCTATTTTCATTTATCTTGTCAGCATTATTAAGATTTCCCCACAAGAAAGCTGCACTGACATCATTCATGAGATAACTACTGCCAATATCTACCCATGAGTATTTGTCAATCATATTTCTAAAGAACTGTGATCTGTTGGTACCTTTTTCTCTGATTATTTCTGCTCTATTAATGAATTTTAAATCATTTATAACTAATGCACCCCCTTCTCCTGCACTAGTATAGTTTTTTGTTTCATGAAAGCTGTAAGTGCCAATATGTCCAATTGTGCCTAGTTTTTTTCCCTTGTATTTACTCATAACTGCTTGTGCTGCATCTTCAACAACATATAGGTTATATTTCGTAGCAAGTGCCATTATTTTATCCATCTCACAAGAAACACCTGCATAATGAACAGGGACTATTGCTTTTGTTTTACTAGTGATTGCGCTTTCAATTTTATTTTCATCAATATTCATTGTGTCGGGCCTAATATCTACAAAGATAATTTTAGCGCCTCTTAGAACAAATGCATTGGCGGTTGAAACAAAAGTGTATGACGGCATTATTACTTCATCACCTTTCTTTATTTCAAGCAATATAGCTGCCATCTCTAAAGCATGAGTACATGAGGTAGTTAATAGAACTTTTGAATTACATTCTTTTTCAAGCCAGTATTGACATTTTTTAGTAAAATAACCATCTCCTGAAATTTTTGAACTTTTAACTGATTGAAGTACATACTTATCCTCATCTCCTGTATAAGGAGGTTTGTTAAAAGGAATCATTTTTTCAATAATATCTTTACTCACAGTTAAACTAGTTTTTTTTTGGTTCAAAGAGAAAATATTTTTTTTCATAACCTGCCTTTTCAAATGCTTTAATGCTACTTATATTTTCAACTTTAATCTTAGCAAAGATATTTTTTTTAATTTTTGTTAATTCTTTAATCATAAACGTTCCCACTCCTATGCCTTGAAATTCGGGAGAAGTACATAATCGTATATCTCCATTAATTTCTCCAATATAACCGCAAGGAATTTGCTCATTTAAACAAACATAATAGTTGTCATTATATTTGTTCATATAAATTTCTTGTTCTTTTTTTGAGATTTGTACCTTATCAATAAACCCATCTTCTACGCTTTTATTTGAACGTAAAACTCGTATAAATTCCCAGTATTTTTTTTTGTTTTTTGTTAGTATTAACGTCATATTTTTAGAATTTCTAATTAAAAATTCTTTCGAGTTGTTTCTGATATTTATTAATTGTAAAGAATGATTTAATTATCTTACTATTATTTTTTTTATCTATATTTTCTATTTTATCAATATTTAGATTTTTAAATTCAAATATTTTTAAGTCTATTTCATTTAGGAACTTCCAAGAAGTTGTATTTTTTTTTAAATATACTTTTTTGCCTAATTCTATTAATGTCAATATGTTACCCATGCCTTGTTGCCTCTCATGCGCAAATATAGCAATATCAATTTCTGCTAGAAAATTTAGGTATTCAGAATTCTCTTTAAATTCTACCATAGGTATAAATTTATCTCCAAAAATATTTTTACCTTTAGATATTACAAGCTTTGCATAATTTTTATTTCCGTAAGAAAGAGGTGTATAAATTTTAATATTGTCATTTTTAAATTTTCTTAAAAAGTCAAATATTTGCATGTGATTATTGGTTGGATCTGCAGAATTTCCAACTTGTATATTTATAGTATTTTTTAAATTCTTATTGAGAGTGTAATTTTTAGTAAGATTACTTGGATACATGAAGCACTCAAAAAGTTCACCTGAACACCCATAAATTTTCTTTACATATTCAAAATCTCCTTTAATATATGTTACAAAGTTTTTAATTCTTTTAATAAATTTTCTTTTTATGATACTTTGTTTTTTTGGATTGTAGAAATCTCCTCCTAACATAAACCAATAGCATTTTTTTGTTAACCATGGTTGAAAGAACAAAATGTTAATGAGAGCATCACTAAACAGACCATGTAGAATGATTTTATCGCAATTGTTTAATGCATTTAATAATTTAAGAATGTGAATTTTTTTATTAAAAAATTGAATGTTGTTTTGTTTATTGTTTTCTTTTTTAGTTAAAATGATATATCTGTGATTATTATTATCATTAATAATATTCATTAAAGGTATAATGAATTTCTTCTCTGTTGCAATGTGAAGTATTCTCATTATATTTTATATCTACTTTTTATTTCTTTCCCATTCCCATGCAGATTTCATTGCATCATCTAATGTTTTTTTTGCTTCCCAGCCCAATTTATCTTTGATAAATTTAGGATCCGCGTAAATTTTCTCAATATCACCTTTTCTTCTTTCACCAATTTTATAATTAAGTATAATATTATTTGTTTTTTCAAATGATTTAATTGCTTCTAAAACACTAGTTCCTTTACCTGTTCCTACATTAAATGCATGTTTGCCAGAATTTTTTATAATATATCTTGTGGCAGATACATGAGCTATTGCTAAATCTTCTACATGAATATAATCTCTAACAGCTGTACCGTCATAAGTATTGTAATCATCTCCATATATAGTAATCTCATGTCTTTTTCCTATAGCAGTTTCTGTGATAATTGGAACAAGATTTGCTGGTTTATCAGCTGAACAATCACCAATTAGTGATGAAGAGTGAGAGCCGATTGGATTGAAATATCTTAGAGAGATACTATTATTATCTGCATTTTCCAGTAACTTTTCACCAAGCTGTTTTGTTTCTCCATATGGAGATTCTGCAGTTTTAAATTTTTCATTTTCATTTACAGGCAGGTTTTCTGGTGTCCCGTATAATGTACAAGATGAAGAAAATATTATATTACTAACATCATACTTAAACATACAATCCAAAACAAATTCTAATGATTTTAAGTTATTAGTAAAGTACTTTTCTGGATTAACAACAGATTCTTCCACTGATTTAAATGCAGCAAAATGGATTACAGCTATTATCTTCTCAACTTCAAAAATCTTTTCCATTGCATTTATATCACAACAATTTATATTATACCATTTTATTTTACAAGAAATTATTTTTTCTATTCCTTTGATATTATCAATTGATGTATTACATAAGTTATCGACTATAATAGGTATATATCCTACGTGATAAAGCTCCACACATGTATGTGACCCAATATATCCAGCACCACCAGTTATTAAAATTTTTTGTTTCATGTTAAAAAGCCTTGTTTATTCCTATTAACCATCTCATTTGTAAAAAATCTTCATCAGTTGCTGGAGCTCTATTTAGAAAAAATGGCATATCAAATCTTATCACAAAAGGATTAATTGTTTCAAGAGGTCCAAAATTTTCTAAAGTGTATATAAAACCAATTCCCGCATCTGCTCTTAGATCAGAAAATGCATTTTTATAATTTTCAACTGTAAGTTTTGAAGTTATAATTCCAGCATCCGCAAATAAATATGATTTTATTTTATTATTTCTTAAAACATATGGTAGGTAATATGTAAAATCTATTTCAGTATTTAACGCGGCGCCACTGGTTCCGTTGTAATCAAATGATTTAATTGTACCATCTTCATTAAATTCAGGTGCTAGATATCCTGAATATCCCCTTAGATTCAGGCCTCCAGGAGAATGAAAATTATTTGTAGTAAAGTCATAATCAAAATTATCTGAATTAACTATTCCATCAGCACGTGTAAACTTTGATGACATCATCTCCTCGCTATTAGCTCCTGCCAAACTTAATTTGCTTTCTTCTGCCCATTTTGTACCGCTACCTACTTGGAAGAATAGTCTAGTCTTGATTTTAATTTTTTTAAGTGAGTTATTATTTTTTGCTATAAAAGTTATTTTATTATAATCATAATCACTTCCAATAGATGAGGATTGAAATAATACATTTAATGTTCCACTTCCCTCATGATACTTGTATTTATGTTCAAAGTCTATATCTATTCTGTTATTCATTTCTCTTAATTCCCAATCCCTATTTATTAAATAGCCACTATTTATTCTGTAGAATGAGATCAAATCAATACTGATTTTATAATCATCATCTTTAGCCGACTTGATTAAGCTTAACTTATTTGTATATAAACCAGCTAAGAATTGAGTTTCTACCTTAAATCTTGTTTTAAGCGAGATTTTGTCTAAGTTAGTATTGTACTTAAAACGATATGAGTATCGATCGTATTCATCATTTTTTGTAATATTTTCATCTTGAAAGTTTGATGTGTTGATCCAGAATGTTGCATCAAATAAATGATGATGGTTCATATATCCTCCAATTACATTTGCACCTATTTTCATACCATCATAGTTATTCCACCAAACATCAGGTCTATATTTGATTTCATAATTTTTCCAATCAGGAAATTTCCATAAATTATCATTAAAATTTAAAGTTGAATTAAAATTTGAGTTATTATCAGGCATGTAGGCATCAGCTAATCTATTTGTTGGATCAATTATCACTTCATTTATTCCAGTTGGAATATTGATATCAATAGAGTATTTAGGGTGTATCAGATCCCAACCATGCCATTTAGGTAAAATTTTGGCATCTGTTTTCTTAATAAACCAATTATTTGGAATATGATATTGATAACTCTCTCCGTTTTTAGCAATAACTGTAAAATCAATAGGCATTTGCATTCTTGATTTTCTATTAAATATCACTGTGTTTCCTTTTACATTTACAGAATAATCGATTCTTTTGGTAGATTCTAGCCATTGATCAAAGAACCAGTTTAAGTCTACTTTAGTGTATTGTATGATAGTATTTCTAAAATCTTCTGTGTATGGATGTGCCATTTTCCATGTATTGAAATAATGCTTCATTGCATCTAGAAATAATTCATCTCCAAGTACATATTGTAAATTATAAAGCATTGAAGCAGTTTTATAATATACATGTCTATATCCACCACCATGCCTTAATGCTCCATTAAAACAATCTGAATGTGTCGCAATTACTGGGTCTTCATATTTGGTAGCATCTTTTAAGTATGCATTGTAAACACGACTGTCTATTGCTTTTGTTGGTGTCTCAAATCTTGCTTTATATTTATTTAGTGATTTGTTTTTTACAAGATAATCTCCATCAATTTTAATTAAACCCCACGCAGTGAGAAACTGTGTAAATCCTTCATCTAATAATGCTCGGTAGGTTTCATTATTACCTACTTGTCCAAAAAACCAATTGTGTCCAATTTCATGTACTAAAAGTCCTCTATATCCTGGATCCTCACCACTGTCAAGTGTGAGCATCGGATACTCCATACCAGATCTTGCATCTGCTACAATCATTTTATGATAAGTGTACCTTCCAAAATCTTCAGAGAAAACCTGAATTGTTTTTGCTGCATATTCTGCTGCATTTTGCCATCTGCTGGCATGAGGCTCTTGTGCTAAAGAATAACATACTTTATCTTCCCACCATGCTTCTCCAATTCGATAAGTTGGATCTGCTGTAAATGAGAAATCATGAACATTTTCAGCATGAAACTTCCAGATTTTTCTTTCTCCTTTTTTATATTCTGTAATTACAGATGGAGTAGAGTTCCATTTTTTATCTTTAAAGTTTTTAATATCTAATTTTTCTCTCAGTTTTTTTGGAAGAACTTCGTTACGGTTTAGTAAAAAACCCGTAGCTCCAACAACAAAGTTAGAAGCAAAATCTAATTCTACATCAAATCCCCCAAAATTACCGTAAAATTCTTTGCCTAGATGTTGATCTTTAGTCCATCCAAACTTTGCGTCATATACGCAAATTCTTGGGTACCAGTGAACTCCGTTATAATGTTTAAATCCCCATGAATTGAAAATAGCCATTCTTCTTCTCATATCTCCACTATCAAAATAAGTTTTGAATGCTATATCAAATGTAACGTTCATATTTGATTTTAGAGTTTCTGGTAAGTAGACTTTTAAGATAGTATTATCAAGTTCAGTTTTTACATTTCGTCCATTTATTTTCAAATAATCAATTTTGGTGCCTAGTTTCTCAGCTTCATATTTTCCATATTTGGGATGCTTACCATTTTGTAATTGCAATTCTTCAAGATATGAGCCAGGTTGAAAAGCATTTTGATATAAATGAAAATAAACTACATTTAAATCATCAGGCGAATTATTTGTATAAATAAGTTGCTGTGTAGCGCTGATTATATCAGTTTCCTCATCAATTATTGCTTTGATATTATAATACACATCTTGCTGCCAATATGCTTTATTTGGAATTTTGTTTTTCCAATAATTTGGATTATCATTATTTTGATATGTATTTGGTTTAGAAAGAGGATCGTATTTTACGGTTAAGTTATCTGATAAAGGTATTGAGCTATTTAGTTTTTCTTGAGCATAGGTTGTCGTGAATAAAGCTAACGATACGAAAAGTAAGATGTTTTTCATAATGAATTTTTAAATTTATATGCGAATTTACGATTACTTATCTAAAACCTGACTTTTTTCTTTAGCATTTGAGATACTCGCATTTAGCTCAAAACCAGTTAAAAGAATTATAGAATTAAAATACATCCATATCAGTATTATCATTAGTGTTCCTATTGAACCGTAAACTTTATTGTATTGTGAAAAATTGTTTATGTAATAATTAAAACCAGCTGATGTAATAATGACTCCTAAGGTTGCAAATATTGATCCTGGTGTAAACAATTTCCATTTACTCTTTATAGCAGGACCCAAGTGGAAAAGTATAGATATTGCAAAAAAAAGTAAAAGTAAGATGATAAGCCATTTTCCAAACAAAATTATTTCTGCTTCTAAGCTGGTCAAAATATTTATATTTATTAAATAAATAATTGTTGATTTACTAAAAATTATTAATGTCAAGGCTACTAAAAGGACTAAGGATAAAAGAATAGTTAATGACAGTGATAAAATTCTTTGCTTAATTATTGGTCGATTTTCTCTAATATGAAATGAAGCATTAAACGCTTCAATTAATGAATTTATACCATTAGTTGAGAAATATAAGGCTAAAATAAAACCAATAGAAAGAAGTCCCCCTCTTGGATTATTTACTATATCTTCAATCGATTTAAATGTTATCTCGTTAGTTGAAGGAGGAAGTACTACAGAAATTATTTCTAACAGTGTATCTTGTAATCCATCAATTGATATATAGGGGATAAGTGTGAAAAGAACAATAATTGATGGAAAGAAGGCTAAAAAAAAATTAAAAGCTAGTGATGATGCTCGAGTTGTAATAGCTCCTTCCATTAATCCTTTCCAAAAAAAAATAGTAACATCATAGATGCTTAATCCTGAGAATCCTGGTGGTTTTATTTTCTTAGTAAAACTTGCAATAGTTTTAAGCATTATATCGCTTTTAAGCTTAAATCAAAGTTTAAAACTGAGTGTGTAAGAGCTCCCACAGAAATATAATTTACACCACATTCTGCATATTTTATGATTGTCTTCTCAGTAATACCACCGCTCGATTCACTCTCACACTTATCCTTAATTAATCTTGTAGCTTCTTGTGTTGTTTCGAAATCAAAATTATCAAGCAGTATGCGTTTCACTCCTTTTTCATTAAGAATCTGCTTAACTTCATCAATATTTCTTGCTTCAACTATTATTTCAAGATCTCTTTTGTTGT
>NYTT01000023.1 GCA_002683775.1 Flavobacteriales bacterium | reverse complement strand
AGATTATACTAATATCGAAGAGGGCGCATTTGTAAATGACTACACGATAGTATTAAAAGATTCTAAAGCAAAATATATAAAAGTTAAAGCAAAAAACTACGGTATATTACCTCCATGGCATTTAGGTGCTGGCGGTAAATCCTGGCTTTTTGTTGATGAAATTATTGTTAAATAAGATCTGTATTATTGAACGATAATATGTTTAACTAAATTTCCTTTACTAGTTAAAATCCTTAGAAAATAACTACCTGAACTTTCAATCTCAATAATGTTTTTACTCTCATTCTGAATTAACTTACCATTAACATTATAAAGATTTAATTGTATAATTTCAATGTCTGAAGTGACTGTTATACGTCCCTTAGTTGGATTTGGAAATACTTCAATGTTAACGTCAATCAGATTACTAATTTCATTTGTATTAGCAAGCTCTCCCCATCTTTTTTCAAACTCCTGTAAATAGATGTTTGCTATAGTAGCATTATGAATTATTAAGGTATTCTCATCTGAATTGTTTTCAGCATTACTACTCCAATTGTGAGAGCCAGTTAATACAATTGGGTCGGCAGCAACAACATTAGCATCCGCAATGGCATATTTATGATGAAAGGAATTAGAAACTCCCATATGAGATCTCATATTTACTCCATTTGTTAGAAGATTAGCAAACTCACTTCCAGTAGAGTTTTCATCTTCAATAATCCCTCTAATATTCACACCAAACTCAGCATTCTTTGTTATAATTGATTGTGCTAAGTCATCTCTAGTAAAACTTAGAAGTCCAATTTCAAAAGTATAATCAACACTTTCTATAACATTGTTGATTTTAGAAGTTGTTTGGTCAGATGGTGAAAAATACACTTCAATTTCAGAACCATCTACAATGAATTTATGAGGAGTATTATCTATCTTGTTTGCGCCAAAAGTACCTGCCCACATTTCTTCAAATTCTAAAGTGTAAGCTTTTGCTATAGCTTCATCCTGAATAAAAATTAAATTATTATAATCGCTAAACAAATTAGATGGATTAGTCCAATTAGTAGATCCAGTCATAATCCACGAATTGTCAGTAGAATTAGCATCAATAATAAGAAACTTATTATGCATAATTCCCGCTGGTAAGGGATCCCTATAGATTATCTGAATATTTGAGTTTAAAGATGATAACATGGAGTTTACTACATCATCATCAGCAATATAACGAACTGTAACTCCTCTATCATACGCATCATTAATTGCAGTAGCAATTGTAGCATCTGATGCATTATAAACACATATATCTAATGTATTTTGTGCCAATCCCATATAAGCGGCAATAGTATCATTAAAATAAGTGGTAATATTTTGAGCGTCGATCCCAGTTGAAAAGGAGTTGTCAACTGAGTGATTAAAATAAGGCCTAATAGCTCCTGTTGAATTGGAAGCAGTTGAGTATAATCCAGTAGATGCAAATGCTGTGTCACTTCCATTAATTGAATAGCATTCAACATAATAGAAAGTGGCAGGAGAAAGCCCTGTTAGATTTAATGTATGTGTTAAAGTATTTCCCCCATTATTTAATACGGTCCCAAGAGAATTTGATAAGCCATAATTACAGTTAGTTGAAGAGGAATCAGAGACTGTCCAACTTAAATCAAAAGAATTTGTGGTTATATTTGATTGTGTAACTGAAGATGTAATAATCAGTGCCCCTGTTTGTATAATGTCTGAACTATCTCTAGGTAAGATCTGATAACCATCATTTGCTGGTGTATTAAAGGTATATTGTGAAGAAATACCAATAAGGGTAACTGCCCCCATTGGTATCATTGAATTCTCAAGAGCATGTCCAGCCTTGATATAAATTTTACCTGTTTCACCATTTGAATCAAAATCATGTGTCCCAGATGTAAACATCGATCCCCCATTATTAAAAATGACATTGTCAATCTGAATTAGTTCGGACTCTGTTGTTTCTCCAATTTGTAAAGGGGTAATTAAGAGCGGAGTAACTGAATTTGCTGATGAATTAACTAATGATGAATTAACAGGTTGCATTTCCATAAGACCATTATAATCAACTAACTCCCCTGTTACAGTAACTTCATCACCTCTAACTAAAGAGGCTAAAACTGTAGGGTCGTATAATGCCATTCCTCCTGTAGAGTCTTCAATATAACGAATAGGACCAAGTTCATCACCATTTGTTACGACACCAGTAATAGTAACGGTTGATCCAACGCCAAGAACCCTAGCAGCTGCAATGTTAGCTTGTGCAAATACATTAATATTGATGCAGATTGTAAAAATAAGAATTATTAATTTTTTCATAGTTATACTATTTTATAGTTTGATTTATATTTGTTAAAAAGTAAATTTAGCAGACAAATTTATTCGTCTTCCAAGTCCAAAAAAAACTCCCGCTGATTTGGCATCAAAATCTTGATAGCTGGCGTTATATGGGTCATTATTTTGAGCATCTGAAATATAAATCTCATCAAATAGAGTTAAAATACTTAATTTAATATCCATTTTAGTTTTTTGTGAAATCTTGAATTTGTATCCGGCATGTAAATCAATTAAATTATATGAAGGGATTTTCCAACTTTCTCTTCCTGCATTTTCACCATTTAATGATAAAGGATCAAAGTCTGCATAATAATTATCAAAATAAGTTGATCTAAATTTTACATACGAATTATATGAGGGTTCGTATCTAACACTAAACCCAAACTGAGTTTGGGCAGCATCTCCAACGTGGACACCGTCAGCATCAAAACTTGCAATGATTTCATTACCAAAATCATCAGTTATTGGGTTATTATTATCGTCTAAAAATCGTACTGTATCAGATGACATCCACTTCCAATCTCCTAGTGAAACAAGTCCTTCAACTCCCAGATTAGATAAAATCTTATATGAAAAATCCATCTCGATTCCCTTATGCAAAGCATCCATTCCATTAATATTTGCTCGGTATGATACATCATCTACTAAAACTGTAACTCCCCCATTTGAAGGTTTATTTTGCCATAATGTATAATATCCATTTAAGTTAGCTGAAAATTTAGATGATCTATATGAATATCCTCCCTCTAAAGCTTGAACAATCTCATTTTTAATATCTCTAAATAAGCTATTATCATAATAATAAACATTATTAAATCTCGGTGCTTTTGAGATATATCCTAAGTTAATAAAAACATTATTATATTCATCTAAATTAAAGTTTGCACCAGATTTTATAGTGAATCCCCTTATCCATTTCCAATTAGTCTCTGCTAATTTAGCTTCTGGAGAATTCATTGTATATGCTGCTCCGTTATGATAAACAGTATCAAGTACCATAGTTTTATTTGCACCAATTAAGTTGCCATTTTCATCGAACTCTAACTCAGTAGCAACTGATGTTCCTAGCGCCTCAAAATAAGTAGTATCTCCTAAAACTAAATCTTTTTTACGGAAATAATCAATTCTTTTATAAGCTGAATTTGAAGCTGATATATTAAAAAAAGTACTTAGCATTCCATTACTGTATTCCATCTGAGAGAAAACACCGCTCCACTTAACAATTCCATCATTATTATACCCTACCTTATCTCCAACTCTTTTGACCTCAGAACTTTGTAATCCATTTGAAGCGTCAATAGCATAATCTGCTCCTAGCAAATCATATACTTCCCTGTAGTGTTCCCCTTTGTAATATCGCATATCTAAACCTGAAGATAAAGATGTGTTGTCCGTAAGTTGATAATTTAAAGTAGATAGACCTCCATACCAATAATGGTTATTAATTGAACTTCTTAAATACGTTCCTGCTTTATTTTCTGAAGAAGAATAAAGAGCATCAATATTATTTGAATTAGAATTGTATGCCTCTTGAAGATTATACTGTCCGATTGCATCGTAATTATTAGTATTACCACTTAATCCTGTACCTCCACCATTACCAATTGAAGCATATATTATATTTGATATGTAAAATTTATCATTAACAGTCCAAAAATCTCTTAACGAAAATTGAGGTTTATGATAATAATTCTGTTTGGTATTTAATGTCTCTCTATTATGCAAAGTATCACCATTTGAATCAATTGTCCATCTGTCTAAAAACCCCCAATGTTTATTGTAATTAATACCTTTATTTACTATACGACTAGAAAAATCTGAAGTATCTCCAAGAGAACGTGCAAATGAAGTATCATAAGTGGCTATATCGCTTTTATAAGATCTCTGACCATGTTTTTGGGGAGCTCCCATTGCAGAAAAACTTAATATATGATTTCCTATTTCTTTTTGAACTTTTGCATAATAGAAAAATCCTTCACTCCAAGTCTCGTCAACAAAACCATTTCCTTTTTTATATGAACCTGCTAAGGTAAATCCCCAACCATTTTCCATTCTACCTGAGTTATAACCCACTGATGTTCTAAGTTTACCAAAACTTCCTATTGACTGCTTAACAATACCCCCAGCTTTATTGCCAGTTCCTTTTGTAAGAATATTCATTGTTCCTCCAACTGATGGAATTGCAATTTTAGAGGCGCCTAACCCTCTTTGAATCTGTATATTTGATGTTACAGCATCTAAACCAAACCAATTAGACCAATACACCCAACCATTTTCCATATCATTAACAGGAATTCCATCAATCATTACTGCAACATTTCTCTGGTTAAAACCACGTATAGTAATTCTAGCATCTCCATCTCCTCCTCCGCTTTGTGTTGCATATACACCAGGAGTTGAATTTAGTACCATTGGAATATCTTGTGAAGCTAATTCCTCATTAATCTGCTTCATTGGTATAGTAGAAAACGCTACAGGGGTCTCTCGATCTCTAGCAATATCGGCAACAACTTGAACTTCATTTAATAATACAGTTTTAAGCTTGAAATTTAGAATCTGTGATTTATTCCCGACTGTAATAATTTTATTAATCTCTTTATAACCAACATATGACACCTTAATACTTCTTTCTCCAGTAGGAATTGAAATGGAGAAGTTACCATCAAAATCTGTTGCTGTTCCTTGCCCCTTTCCGTAAATGATAGTTGCCCCAATAAGTGCCTCTCCGGTGCTTGCATCAATAACTTTTCCACTTATGTTTGTTTGAGCTATAACGCTAAAAGTAAGACAGTTTAAAAAAATTAAAAAAAATATCTTTTTCATATTAATGAGTAAAAAAATGCTGATGTTTCCATCAGCATTATTAATTTAAAATTAAAATTATTAATTTATTATCAATTTATTTTCTTTTAAAATTCCATTCTCAAAACTTATATTAACTAAATAAGACCCCTTGGATAAATTAGTTGTATTAATCAATTTGTCAAACACCACAGTTTCCCCTAACATATTAGTAACTTTTATTAATTTAACCGGATTCTTTGAATTAATTGCTACTGAATTTCCTTTATTAGCAGGATTGGGATACATAACGTATGACACATCATTAATATCATTCATTGAAGTGGTTCCCGAGCAATCACAAACATGTGATCCTAAATTAGAATAAGTTGCATCAGGTAGAGAATCGTACTCAAGAGTTGGATTGAAAAGAATAGGGTTTTGTGTTACTCCCTGCTTTACAGTAGATTTTCTTATTAATGTTTGTCTTTTAGTCCACCAAGTTCCTCCATTAGCATCTGTATATCCAGCAGTCATATCATCTGTCCATGCTTGACCAGGATCTTCACCAACTTTACCAAAAATATCAACTGTATTCCCTTGATACTCTAATGTCATGGCGTCATCTCCATTAAAATAAAATGTATTATTATCATCATAATTACCAGAACAATGATCGTCTAATACTGCATAAAAATTTGGATCTACAGGAACAGACCAATATGTACCTAAATCGATAGAATCAAGTTGCCCATTTCCAACCACAATTACATCTCCAGCGGCAATTGATCCAGTCAAAGGCCATACTTCAGGCCCAGAACTGTTTCCATTTGAATATCTGTTAATACTGTATCCAGCTAAATCAATTGTTGCATTTGTGGGATTATATACTTCAATACCGTTATTTTGAGCTGGACCTTCAACATATTCAGATATAAATAAATCTGAACATACTTGAGCGTTTAATGTTGCTGATATTATGACAGCGATTGGTAGTAATATTTGTTTCATATTTTTTAGTT
>NYTT01000022.1 GCA_002683775.1 Flavobacteriales bacterium | reverse complement strand
TCTAGAATCAAAAATCTGATCATACAATTTCTTTTTTTCATCTTCATTCTTCAAAATATTATTCGCAATTTCTATTAATTGCTTATCATCACCTTCTGGCTGCCCGTATTGTTTCATCTGAATACTAATTAATTTTTTGGCATGTGCCAAAACATCATCTTGTGTGACTTTAACATTAAAGATTTCCATTACTTTATTTTCAATAAGTTGCCATTGCAAGCTTTTTGCATACATATCGTACTCTTTATTTAGAACTTCAATAGTAATTGGCTGCTCAGAAGTCTTAAGTAACCACCTCTTAAGAAACTCATCGGGCATCTTTAATTTTAGTTTATCTATAAAGTAAGTTACTACATCATTCTTAAGCATTCTATCGCTTTCTGAAATAAACTGATTTTCCGCTTCATTTTTAACCTTAGATTTAAATTCTTTAACAGTTTTTACAGATCCAGCACCATATACTTTGTCAAATAAATCAATATCTAAGCTAGCTGGCTCAAGTCTGTTAATATTTTTAACAGTAAATTTGAATTCTTCTGATACTAAACTATGAAGTGCGGCTTGTTCAACATTTAGCATTGCGGCAAGATCAGTATGATTTGTAAATGCTTTAAGTACATTAACAGTCAAAAAACTATTCGCTTTTAAACCAATAAATTTATTTTTAATTTTTGAGTCAGAAATAAAATCCATTGATACTGTCGCTTCATGCTTGATACCATTTGATAAGACACCACCATTTTGATCTAGTTGTTCTATTGCACAAAATATAAGATCTCCGTCAACAGATACTTCAGGATTACTCATTTTTCCATACTTTTTAGCAATATCATTACAATATCCGTCAACTAATTTTGAATCAGCTTTAATTTTATAATAATTTAATTTGTCTTTAGAAGTAATCTTAACTTCAAAATCAGGAGCGAGACCTATCTCATATTTAAAAATAAAATCCTCTGTTTTTTCCCAATCTACTTCATTGGTTTCCAAGGGCATAGGCGAGCCTAAAACTCTTATTTTTTCAGATTTAATATACTTATATAATTCATCTTGTAATAACTTGTTAACTTCGTCAACTACAATTGAAGTTCTATATTTTTTATTTATAATTCCCATTGGCACTTTCCCTTTTCGAAATCCAGGTATTTCAGCTGTTTTGCGATAGCCTTGAAGTGCTTTTTCAACTTTCTCAGAATAATCATTTACACTTACTTCAACAGAAATAACAGCCATTAAATCTTTTGTTTTGCTTTGTTTTATGTTCATCTTTTTAATATTTAAGGGATGCGAAAATACACTTATTTATCTGATTATAAAATAATGATAAACTAAAAATTTTGAATATATAATTGAATAAATTTATAGTTTTATTTGATCTTTTTTTAAAAAAACCGGGACAATATTAGTATCCCGGTTTTTTCAACAAATGTGCGGGTGAAGGGACTCGAACCCCCACGCCTTGCGGCACTAGATCCTAAGTCTAGCACGTCTACCAATTCCGCCACACCCGCAAAAGGACCGCAAAGATATTATTTTTTAACATTTATATACAAAACACTCTTTAAAGATTTTAGAGTTAAAAAATTATTTAAATTTGTATAAATTAAAAAATAAGAAATGAGTTTATCAGTTAAAGGAAAATTAAGTAGAAAATTAAGTGTTGAAAGTGGTACATCAAAAGCAGGCAAAGAGTGGAAGAAACAGTCTTTTCTTGTTGACACAGGAGCACAATATAACCCAGAAATTTGTTTTCAATTATTTGGCGACGAAAAAATTGAAATATTAAATCATCATAATGAAGGTGATCAAGTAGAAGTTTCATTTAACCTTTCATCTAAAGAATACAACGGGAGATATTTTCACAACATAGATGCATGGAGAATAGAAAATATTGGAGGTGCCTCTGTAAGTCAAGACCAAGATTCTCCAGAATTCAATGCTCCCTCTACTGAAGAAGATGATTTGCCATTTTAAAAATGTCACTCACAGAAAAGTTTGAAAAAATTTTTAAAAGCTTGTTGCCTGCTCCTTTCACAATTGCTGTTTTACTTACTTTTTTAACTTTTTTATTAGCTTTTTTTTTTACCGAAACAGAAGAAAAAAATCATCTTTTAGAAATCTTTTCCTTTTGGGAACAAGGAGTTTGGAATCCTAAACTACTCGTTTTTACAGTTCAAATGATGCTAATGCTTGTTTTAGGTCATGTACTAGCACTTAGCGATAGTGTAAATAGTATAGTCAGCTATGCTGTTAAAAGATGTGATAGCACCCCAAAAGCCGCGGCTATAGTTACATTTTTTACAATCCTTGTATCACTTTTTAACTGGGGTTTAGGTCTAATTTTTGGCGCAATATTTGCTAAAAAAGTAGCTGAACACGCAAGTATAAATAATATTAAAATCAATTACCCTCTAATTGGTGCATGTGGCTATTCGGGTCTTATGGTTTGGCATGGAGGGATTTCAGGTTCTGCCCCAATAAAAGTTGCAGAATCAGGTCATTTTCTTGCGGACCAAATTGGCATTATTTCTCAAAGTGAAACTATATTTTCAACTATGAATATTAGTGTTAGTATTTTATTACTTATCGTATTGCCTGGACTGATGTATATTATTGGAAAAAAAGAGAATAAAGAAAAAATAATTTCTATTTATGAAATAAAACAAGAAAAAGAGATTTCAATAATTGGAGCAGAAAAGCTTGATAATAGTAAATTTATAGCATGGATATTTGGAGGGTCAATTCTTTTTTATGCATTTTATAAAGCTATAATATTACCTGAAAATATAACCCTGAAAGTTATCACTCCAAATTATATAAACCTCTTACTACTAGCTATTGGAATTATTATGCATAAAACTTTCATAAACTTTTTAAGAGCAGTTGACAATGCTATTGTCGGATCTTCAGGAATACTAATACAGTTTCCTCTTTATTTTGGTATTATGGGAATCATTAATCAATCAGGGCTTACTTTGTTAATGTCTAATTTTTTTATCAATATTTCAAATGAAATTACTTTCCCAATATTTACATTTCTTAGTGCTGGAATTGTTAATATTTTTGTTCCAAGCGGTGGTGGACAGTGGGCAATACAAGGGCCAATCATTGTTGAGGCAGCAACTCAATTAGGTGTAAGTATTCCAAAAAGTATAATGGCATTAGCATATGGAGATCAATTAACAAATATGTTACAACCTTTTTGGGCACTACCTCTGTTGGGGATCACTGGATTAAAAGCAAAGGATATACTGCCTTATACACTGATCTTATTTATTGTTGGGTTTTCTATTTTTATATTTGGTTTGTTATTTTTTTAAAGATATAGGACTTGTCATATCAGTAGTTACATATGCTTTAGGATTAATCTCTTCAATCATATTAAGAACAGATTTCAACTTTCTTCTAGAAATAACACACCAATATATTTTAACAGGACCATCCTTACCTTGACCATCAATAACAGTAACGCCATGTCCCTTTTCTCTTAAACTTTCTGCAACTGAAGGAGAATTAACTGGACAGAATACTCTTACAACAACATTTCCTACTCCAACAATACGTTCAATATAAGACCCCAGGATTGTTCCTGCTGCAAAACCAGATGCATAAGCTGAAATTAAAATAGGATCATCAATATCCTTAATAACTTGAGAAATTGCTATTATCCAAATTGCAGATTCAACCAATCCAATTAATGCAGCAAAAATTGGTTTATTTTTACTAACCAGAAGAGCTCGCATTGTACCAAGACTCTGATCAGCTAATCTGAGCATGAAAATTATTAGGGCTGATATTATTAACTCCATTTATTTAGTCTTTACATCAAATGCATCTCTTAAACCATTTCCTAAGATCATAAATGATAACACCAGACTCATAATAGCTAGTCCTGGAATAATAGCCAAAAATTCCTTTCCCATAATAATATAGTAGTAATGATCTCTTATAATTCCACCCCAACTTGGCATAGGAGGTTGAATTCCGATTCCTAAGAAAGAAAGTCCTGCCTCAATTAAAATAGCTGCAGCAAAATTAGCAGATGAAATAACAATTATTGGTCCAAATACATTTGGCAATATATGCTTGTAGAGAATTCTTACTGATTTGTAAGCTAGAACTTTACTAGCTTCAATGTACTCTAATTCCCTAATTATTAATACTTGTCCTCTAACAATACGTGCAACTTCAACCCACATTGTAAGACCAATTGCAAAGAAAACTTGCCAATACCCCTTTCCAAGCGCAAGTGTGATTGCAATTACCATAAGTAATGTAGGAATACTCCAGATGACATTAACAAACCACATAACTACATCATCAATTAATCCACCATAATATCCAGAAATAAGCCCAAGAATTATACCGATTAGAAGTGAAATCATTACAGAAAAAAAACCTACAGACAGAGAAATACGAATTCCATAAAGCAAGCGACTTAAAAAATCTCGTCCAAACTTATCACTTCCTAACCAAAAGGTATGTTCTTTAATATTATATTCCCCTAGATACTTCTTTTCTACTTTAGAATTAATAGGAAAATACAAAAGTTCATTATTGGATATTCTAAAACTATCTATAGCAATACTTTCAGGTTTATTTTTTAATCCTAAAAATGCAGATTCTAAAAATGTATTTTTGATTGTTTTATTCTTGAGAAATTCCAAAAAAATCACATTAGTAAAAGGTGTCTGTGTTGCTAATTCAACATGCATTTCATTGGCATATCTAGTTTTATCAGGGCTTATAACTGCAGCAAAAACACCTATGATAACGCATATAATAATATAGCACAATGCTACAAAGGAAAGTTTATTTCCTTTTAATTTTTTCCATGCTAAGCTATTAAGAGATTCCATTATTATTTATTATGTATCCTACCTTTCCATTCAAATTTTCTAGTAAAAGAGAGTATTATTATCAAAATTACATAAAATGAATAAAATAATTCAAATACAAAAATCCATTTTTTCAAATCATGTCGCTCAAAAAAATCTAGTGCTGGAGAAAGAAACAGATAATCAATTAGGAACTTTATCAGATAAAACAATGTGAAATAAAAAATATAATTATTGTTAAATAATAGAGTGAAAAATAGGGTTAGTAATGATAAGTTGGTAAACATAACAAGAAATGAAGTGTAAATCGTTGATGTATCTTTGTATTCACTACTTTTTGATGTCCATCTAATTCTTTGATTAAGAAAACTCTTTAGAGAATCAATGCTATTGGTTGTGACAATTGCACTTTCATGTTTTGCAAAAACAATACTTTTAGGGTACTCTCTCTTTACTCTGTGTAATAAAAAAACATCGTCACCACTCACAGAAGTTTCATGTTCGTAGTCATTTATTTCTAAAAAAACATCTTTCTTATACGCCATATTAGCACCATTACAAAATATCGCATCATTAGATCCAATTGCTCCAGCACCACTAGCAATCAATGAAATAAACTCAAGTGATTGAATTTTCTGAAAAAACCCTTTTTTTTCTTTAATAACAACAGGTCCAGAAACTAATTTAACGCTATCATTTCTAAAGTATCCAACCATTGTTCTTATCCAATAACTGTCAAATAGACAATCAGCATCAGATAATAATATAATATCTCCTTTAGCATTTGGTATTGCTACATTAATTGCATTCTTTTTTCCAAAAACACCAACTGGCATATCTATAACTTTTAGATTTTCTAAGTCTGAATTTTCTAAAATAGATAGTGTGGCATCAGTAGAATGATCATTTATTAAAATAAATTCTAAATTTTCAATTGGATATACTTGCGACTTAAGGCTATTAATTAGTTGTAAAATATTGTGAGATTCATTTCTTATTGAAACTACAACCGAAACATTAGGATAAGCACTTCTATTTGTCACAATATTTTTATTCCATCCAAATCTGTACTGTAAAATTTTATTTACGTATAGAATTAAAATTATCAAAATCACTAAAATCATTTATTTCTAAAAAAGTTTAGAGTTAAAATAACGCCAATTCCTATTAAAGCAGGAAAAACTAAATTTATAAACCACATTACGAATGTAGCTGATAAAATACCAGTAACATTATTGGAAACAAGGGAGAATAAAAATAGTGCAATTGAACTTCTTGTACTTATCTCCGCAATAGCAATTGTAGGAATAATTGAAATAATAAAAAGCATAGTTGTTGTTAAAATCATAAAATCGATATATGAAACATTAACATCGAAAACATGTAATAATATAAAAAATTGTGTAGTGAAGACAAAGTATCTGGCTATCGAGTATAGTAATGTTTCTAGTAAGTCAGAGTAATTATAGAAAGAGAATATCTCATTATATTTAGAATACTTATTCAAGAATTTAAACTTAGATAAAATTACAGAAAATACAGATGCGTTAAGAAAAAGTGTTATTAATAAAACGATAAGTAGTATAACAACAAATACCATAAGTGGATATGAAAAGACAAAATCTGATAATAGAATTTTGAAATCAGGCATTAAATTTGGCAACAGCAAAAAACCTAATAAGCCAAAAATAATAGTTGTTATCAACTGAGCCATAGATCCAATAACTGTGATTAATACAGCTTGAACCTTATCTGCTTTTTGAATACAAAAGACTCTTCCAGCATATTCTCCAACCCTATTAGGAGTAAAAGATGAGATAGTGATACCTGCAAATACTGCTTTAATAGATTGGTTAAGAGATATCTTTTCGATTTTATAAATTAAAGATCGCCACTTTAAAGCTTCTAAAAACCAATTAACAAACATCATCAACACAACAAGTAAAATAGTTGGAAAATTTTCTCTTATATTTACACGTATTTTATTCAAATCCGTACTAATAACATCTCCTTTAGAGATGAGCTGTTTGTATAAAAAGAATAATGCTAATAATACAATCAAAACTTTTATTAGAAAGCCAAGAGTTTTTTTACTTCTCATTTATTAGTTTTGTTTAAACAAAGATAACAATTGAAAACTGATAAAATTATTTTAGGTATTGATCCGGGAACTACTATAATGGGATATGGAATTATTCATATTAAAGGAAGTGATATGCATTTAATTCAGATGGGAGTGCTTCATTTATCTAAATTAAATTCTCATGAATTAAAACTTAAAAAAATATTTGAACGTACTTTACAGCTTGTAGATGAGTATAAGCCAGATGAATTTGCTGTAGAAGCACCTTTTTTTGGAAAAAACGTTCAGTCTATGTTGAAGCTTGGAAGAGCTCAAGGGGTAGCAATGTCAGCTGCATTATATAGAAATGTTCCTATATTTGAGTATGCACCAAAAAAAATTAAAATGGCAATCACTGGTAAGGGAACATCTAGCAAGGAACAAGTTGCAGCAATGCTAAAATCTATTTTAAAAATAAATGAAATGCCTAAACATCTTGATGCAAGTGATGGTTTAGCTGCTGCAGTCTGTCATTATTTTCAAAGAAATTCAGATTCGCATAATAAAAGTTATACTAACTGGTCATCTTTCATAAAGAATAACCCAAAAAAAATTATAAAAAAGAACTGATTTTTTTTGCAATTTCATTCATTTCTAATTCAGAAAAACTTAATCTTTTTACATCAAAATTTATATCTGAAACTGTATGAAGAGGGATTAAGTGGATATGCGCATGTGGGACTTCTAGACCAATGACAGAGACTCCAATACGTTTACATTTTATTACTTTTTTAATAGCAATTGCAATTTTCTTAGAATATTTAAACAGCTCCACAAAGTGTTCGTCAGATAAATCAAATATGTAATCTACTTCTCTTTTTGGAATTACCAATACATGACCATATACTATGGGGTTTATGTCCAAGAAAGCAAAGAATCTATCATTTTCAGCTATTTTATATGATGGAATCTCTCCTTTTACTATTTTAGTAAATATGGTAGACATCAAAGAGGTTGGATATCTTTAATCTCAAAATAAACAATACCACTAGGAACAGTTATTTCTGCAATTTCACCTACTGATTTTCCTAAAAGCCCTTTGCCTATTGGAGAAGTAGATGAAATCTTATTAGAAGCTAAATCTGATTCTGATTCTGAGACAATAGCATAAGTCATCATCATATCATTAGCGGTATTAACTATTGTTACTTTAGTTAGTAAATGTACTGTTGATGTATCCATATCTTTCTTTTCTAGTACACGTGCATTTGCAAAATCATTTTCTAATTTTGAAATTCTAGCTTCTAATAAACCTTGCGCCTCTTTAGCAGCATCATATTCAGCATTCTCAGATAAATCACCTTTATCCCTTGCTTCAGCAATTTGAGAAATAATATTAGGACGATCTTTTGATTTTAATTTTTGCAATTCCGACTTTAAATCATCATACCCTTGTTGTGATAAATAAATTTTATTCATAATAATAAAAATATATAGGATTATATCCTATTGTTACTAAAAAAAATTAAAACCCTATAGATTTATTCTAGCCCCAATTGAATGTGATCCTTGAAAAGGATCTGTGTGTCTATATGAATAATCTAAGCCAAATGTAGATCCACTATCACCAATAGGTAACTCAATAGTAAAACCAGCTGAAGGTCCTCTTAAAGCTGTTGTTCTTGTACTTGGTGTTCTTATTCCTTCTTCATATGTATAACCCATACGAACCATAAATAACTCATTGTACGCATATTCACCCCCTAACCTGTACTGATCTTTTTGAAATGAATTAGATGTAAATGTTCCCGCACCTGTTAATCTATGCTGAGCATGTGTAAGATCATATGAAATTCCAATATTTAAAAGTGCAGGTAATTCTAGTTCTGATGATCTTTGTTCTACTGTCATCTTATAATCATCATCATCTCCAACTATTCCTCTAAATGAAAGTCCATCTCCACTAAATGACATTCTAGGACCTACATTTTTTAAAGAAATCCCAAATTTAAGGTTGTCTTTTTTACCTGTAACATATTGAATACCTGCATCAACAGCAACACCATTAGCAGAAACATTTGATATTTGTTCAGAAATTACTTTTACCGTAACACCACCATAGATACTATTTGAAAATATTTTAGCATATGATAGGGACATATTCATAAAACTAGGTGTATATGTTGAATTAGTACCATCTGGAGATTCTACAGTAGTTATTTCAATTTCACCAAAATCCATACTCATTACAGAAAAACCTAAAACTCCTGATTCGCCGACTTTTTGAGAAAGTCCAAAAGAACTAATTGTACTAACAGCATCATTAGCAGAAAACATTTTGTCACCATATTGCAACCATGATGTCTGAGAAAAAACAAGCTCAGTTTTTTCAGTAAATGCAAGTCCTGCTACATTTGAATAAATTCCCTCTAATCCTCTTACTCCAGCAACATTTGCTCCAGCCCAACCAGTAGTTCTAGCCCAAGGATTAATTAATAATTCTGAAGCTCCTGCTTGACCTGATCTCTGAGGATTTCCAGCAAAAATTGTATTAACAAAAAGGAATATAAATGCTATACCTACAGTCTTCTTTATCAAGTTACTCATTTGTTTCATATCTATACTATTTATTATCGTCTATATATTTTATTTATTAAAAGGTATCTAAATCAATAGGTCTTAAAGAACCAAACCATTTAATTACTTTGTCTTTTTCTACATATTCGTTTGCATTTGAGTCCCATATTTTTGCGCGAACATGAATAATATACAAG
>NYTT01000103.1 GCA_002683775.1 Flavobacteriales bacterium | reverse complement strand
GAAGATGATTTTAATGGAACTGACTTGGATTTGTCTAAATGGATGCATGAATATGGTACTGGCTCTCAGTACAATATGTGGGGATGGGGTAATGGTGAAAAACAGTACTATCAAGCTCAAAATACTACTTTAAGTAATGGTATTGCAACAATTGAAGTTAAAGAAGAACCAGGTGGAATTATTGATTCATGGGGAGCTACTTCATATTACTCTTCTTCTAAGATTTCAACTAAAGGTATATTTGACTTTAGATATGGAAAAGTTGAAGCGAGAATGAAAACAATTGATGGTCAAGGTTTTTGGCCAGCTTTCTGGATGTTACCAACTAATGGCAGTTGGCCATGTGATGGAGAAATTGATATTATGGAGCAATGGGGTGGTAATTATTTTACAAATGGCACAACAGGTGCTGCTCATCTTGGAACATGTCCTTATTCTCAATCTTCTCATTTTTACCAGAACTTTTCGACATATATTTCTTCAGGTTCATATGCTGACGAATTTCATACATATTCTGTTATCTGGAAAGAAGATACAATTACTTGGTTTGTTGATGATAATGAAATCTTTTCAATAGATCCTTCTAGCTACTGGTCAGTTCCATCTCAACACGATTGGCCTTTTAATTCTAACCAATGGTATATAATGATTAACCTTGCTATTACGCAAGGGGGCCCAAATGCTAATACTGTTTTTCCAAACCAAATTCAAGTTGATTATGTTCGAGTATATCAAGATAACATTACAGATATTTCTGATGTTACTAGTGATGCGAATTTTATAACGTACTCTCAAGACTATCTTAGTTTTGAAAATCGTGACTATAAAAACCTACTAATTTTTAATTTAGATGGTAGAATAACTTCAAATCATGATATCAATGGAAAAACAAAAGTTAATGTAGGTTATCTTAATAGTGGTATGTATATAATTGAAATAGAAGATTTTGATGGAAATAAAATTAATAAGAAAGTAATAATTAAATAATTAAAAATGAAAGAAAATAGTAATCATAAGCAAGCTCTTTACACTCTAATAACAGTCTTTTTCTTTTGGGGTTTTATAGCAGCAAGTAATGGAGTATTTATTCCATTCTGTAAAACATATTTTAAGTTAGATCAATTTCAAAGTCAATTAATTGACTTTGCTTTTTATGGTGCGTATTATATTGGAGCCTTGTTTTTATTTATATTCTCTAGTGTAAGAAATACTGATATAATGAACTCATGGGGATTCAAGAGTAGTATAGTTAAAGGTTTGTTACTATCAGCTATTGGTGCTGTTGCAATGGTTACAGCAGTAAATGGTGCTAGTCCAGGGGATTCATCTACATTTACTTATATTCTAGGAGCTTTGTTTATTGTAGGTTTGGGTTTTTCACTGCAACAAACAGCAGCAAATCCTTTTGCTATTTCATTAGGAGATCCAGAGAAGGGATCTCATAGACTTAATTTAGCAGGTGGTGTAAATTCTTTTGGTACTTCAATAGGTCCAATAGTTGTTTCTTTAGCGCTTTTTGGAACGGCAGCTAGTGCAAATATTGATTTAGATGCACAAATTGCATCAAATGAAATAACTTTATCAGCTGTTCAGATGCTCTATATTGGTGTTGGAATTTTATTTTTAGCTGCTGCAAGTTTATTTTATTTTTCTAAGAAACTGCCTGATGGAAAAGAAGACTCGAGTTTTCTTGGTGCTCCAAAAGCTATGTCTGCTTTAATTTCAATAACAGTATTACTTATAATAATTTTTTATCAAGTATTTAATCAATATGTTGGTCTTGAAGACGGTCAAAAATTAAGTGAAGCATCCGACTCCTTAATTCTTAACCTATCTCTTTTTGGACTTTTTGTTGTGGTTGGGGGTCTTTTATTATCGAATTATTTAGCTAGAAAGAATTCAGAAGGTTGGGGAGCTATGCAGTATCCTCAACTAGTACTTGGGATGCTTGCAATTTTCACATACGTTGGTGTTGAAGTTTCTATTCAAAGTAATTTAGGAGATCTGCTACAAACACCAAGTTTTGGTTCTTTAAAACCAGATGAAATTGCTCCTTATATTTCAATGTATTGGGGTGGTTTAATGATTGGTAGATGGACTGGTGCAATAACTGTTTTTAATCCGTCAAATACTTTGAAAAAATGGTTGTATATCATTGTACCATATGTTGCTTTTGGTGTAGTACTATCTGTAAATGCAATCTCTGGATTTGAAGTAAAGCATTTGTTTGCATTTGCAATATGTGTTGCTATTCAAATAGCTGGTTTCTTTATAGGTAAAGATAAACCAACTTCAACTTTAATGGTATTTGGTGTACTTGGGATATTGGCTATGCTTGTTGGTTTATATTCAACAGGAACCATAGCTATTTTTGCTTTTTTAAGTGGTGGTTTATTTTGTTCTATTATGTGGCCTTCCATTTTTTCTTTGAGTATTAAAGGTTTAGGAAAATTTACCTCTCAAGGTTCAGCATTTTTAGTTATGATGATTCTTGGTGGTGCAATCATACCCCCAATACAGGGTAAGTTAGCAGATATTATTGGGATTCACCAATCATACTGGGTAACTGTATTCTGTTTTTTATATCTAGTAATCTTTGCTCAAAAAACAAAAAAAATATTTCAATAAATGATTAATCTAATGAACAAATTCTCTTTATTTATAGTTGCAATCGTATTATTTTCATGTAACAGCAACAATTCAGTCAAGTCAAATAAACTTGATCCTAAAATTGAAAATTCAATTACAACTATTCTTAGAAAAATGTCTATTGAGGAAAAAGTAGGTCAAACATGTCAGATTACATTAGATGCAATTCTTTTGAAGGATAGTAGAAATACGCTTGTTGAACCACACCAAATCGATGAGAATAAATTAAATCAAGCTATTATTGATTATAATGTTGGCTCTATTTTAAATGTTTCTAATCACACATTTTCACTTAAGAAATGGAATAGTATTATTAAAGATATTCAAGCAGTTGCGCTTAAAACTAATCATAAAATTCCTGTAATTTATGGTGTAGATGCTATTCATGGAGCAACTTATATTAAAAACAGTACTCTTTTTCCTCAAGAAATTGGCTTGGCAGCAACATGGAATTTATCACATGCTAAAAAAATGGCGGAGATAACTGCTTATGAGACTCGAGCTTCTGGTGTACCATGGAATTTTTCTCCTGTTTTAGATTTAGGAAGAAAACCCATTTGGTCAAGATTTTTTGAAACTCTTGGAGAAGATGTTTACTTAGCTAAAACTTTCGGTACAGCAATTGTTGATGGATATCAAGGAAATCAAATGATTGATAGTAATCATGTTGTCGCGTGCTTAAAACATTATGTTGGATATAGTTACCCCTCATCTGGCAGAGATAGGACTCCTTCTTTAATTCCAAATAGAACTATGGAAGAATATTACTTACCTCCATTTAAGGATGCTGTTGATGCAGGTGCATTAACTGTTATGGTTAATAGTGGAGAGGTAAATGGAATTCCAGGTCACGCAAATAAATACTTACTTACAGAAGTCTTAAAAGAAAAGTGGGGCTTTATTGGTTTTGCCGTCTCAGATTGGGAAGATTTTATCAATTTACATAAAGTAGCACAAACTGATTCAACATTAAAAGATGCTATCGCTACCGCTATTAATGCTGGTGTTGATATGAGCATGGTTCCTAATAATCCTGAATATAAGAATTATTGTAATCTACTGGTTGAACTTGTTAGAGAAGGTAGAGTTAGTCAAAAAAGATTAAATGATGCTGTTAGAAGAATTATTAGAGTTAAGTATTATGCTAATTTATTTGAAAATAGCCACAGTTCATCTGATATTGAGTATCCTAAATTTGGTTCAGAAGAATTTAAAAAAGCAGCATATAATGCAGCTTCTGAATCAGTAACTCTTTTGAAAAATAATAATGATATTCTTCCTTTGTCAAAAGATAAATCTATTTTAGTCTTAGGTCCGACTGCAAATAGTTTAAATTGCTTGAACGGTGCTTGGACCCATACTTGGCAAGGAATAGATCAATCCTACAATAACTCTTATCCTACAATTAAAGAAGCTTTAGAAAAAAAGTTTAAAAATGTTTCATTTTTTGAAGGATCAAAAATGTTAATGGTTAACGGTGATGAAGCTGATCTACTTTCAAAAGATCTTAGCAATGCAGTAAGAGCAGCAAAATCTTCAGATGTTGCGATTATTTGTGTTGGCGAACTTCCATCTACAGAGAGACCAGGAGATATATACTCTTTAGACCTTCCAATTGAACAACAATTTATTGTAAAGGAAATAAGCAAAACAGGTATCCCAATTATTTTAGTTCTTGTTGAGGGTAGGCCTAAGATAATTAGAGAGATTGAGCCTCTATCTAATGCTATATTGCAAGCGTATTTACCTGGCGATCAAGGCGGCAAAGTTATTGCTGATATTTTAGCTGGTGATGTTATTCCATCTGGAAAATTACCTTACACATATCCTAGGCATAATGGCGTTTTAATGTATTATGATCATAAACAGTCTGAAGTTATTAATGCAAATACTTGGAAGAATGATTTTTACAATCCACAGTGGGATTTTGGGTATGGGTTAAGTTATTCATCTTTCTCTTACTCTAATTTGAAGCTGAGTACTAATACATTATTTTCAAATGATAAATTAACTGTATCTGTTGATGTAGAAAATACTGGTGAATTTAAGGCTAAAGAAGTTGTTCAATTATATATAAGAGATCATTATGCCTCTATTTCACCATCTTTAAAGAAATTAAAAAGATTTTTAAAGATAGAATTAGAAGTTAATGAAACAAGAACTATTGAGTTTTCAATCGGTAAAGATGATTTGCAATTTTATGGTATTGGAAATAATTGGATTACTGAAGACGGTAAATTTAGTGTTATGATATCTAACCAATCCCAAGACTTTAATTTTAAGAATTAATGTATAATTCCAAAAATATCAAGTTGTTTTTATTAAGTATTTTAATCTTTACTTTTTGTCCCTTCATTACTTTTTCACAATCTACTATAATCCCATTTCAAAGTACTCCTGAAACAGTTAAAGATCCTATAGCAAATATTAGAATGGGAGGGTATTTTAGGTTTTTAGGATATGTTCGTAATTTTCAAGAGATGTATGATCTCGATATTCCCTCATATTATCAAGGAGAGTACCCTCAATCTACCACAATTGGAATTGGAACAGGATATAGAGAGCCTATGATGATGTTATCAATTGCAGGTAAAGCAAGTAAAGATGTAAGTTTTGGAACTGATCTAATGCTTAATAGTCCTTTTAATGGATCATTTGATAATAATAGTATTGCAATGTATTTAGGTTCTAATGTTTATTCAACTATTAATTCTGACATAGGTAGATTTAGTTTGCATGCAGGAGGTATAAAATGGTATAGACAAAGTAAGCTGACGGCATGGTCTGAAGAAGGGTATTTAAGATATAGTCTTTTTGAGAGAGCTCCATATGACCCACTTAGCAAGCAAGCTTCAGATCGTTATAGTGAATACTATGCAAAGGGTTCAATATCTCAGGATTTACGTTTTGGTAACATAGCATTTCAAGGAATTACATTATCTGGATCTGGTATCAAGGGCCCTAATAGTTCGATGTTTTCATTCCAATCTATTTTAGGAAAGACACAGAATAATATTGGTGAATTAGTTTCTTTTGGAAAAGATGATTATGCTACAGGTATTAGAATTAACAATGATTTAAGTAACGGTTCAAATTTTGCATTCAATTATTTTTCTTCTCTGACAGCAACTGATTCTGTTAAAAATAATTATCGTCAGTTTGCTGTTAATTCTGTTGAATTTAATTTTAAAATAAATAAAATTAGACTTACAGGTGAAGCAGGATTTGGTAGCTATGAAAGTCATTTAATTGAAAAGCAAACAGGTGAATTATTGGTTGTAAATTTTGATATTCCAAAAGAATACTCAATAATACCTTTTAAACTACAATATTCAAAAATTGCTGCTGAAGCAGTTAATGTTAATTCGTCGTTTCAAAACACTTCTGTGATTGACCTTGTAAATACAACTGTAATTGAAGAAGGTGCTGATGCAACTGTTCTTAGCTCATTTGGGGGGCCAATTAATGGATTAGGTTATTTAGCAAACAATAGAGAAGG
>NYTT01000102.1 GCA_002683775.1 Flavobacteriales bacterium | reverse complement strand
TGAAAATGTAGAAATTACAGGTTATGTTTATGATGAAGACGGTACAAAGTCAACTAGTGGATATATTGAGTTTGTAACTGACTCTATTGTAATTAATGATGGAAATGGTAATTTAGTTCCATATAATGACACAATTTCTAGAAATCCTTTATTTGATAAGTATTATTGTTCATCTGATTTACAATTAAAATATAAAACAAGATTATTTTCTAAGAATTTGTTTTTATTCTCTCTTACTAATTATAATACTGCCCAGGATTTTTTCAGCATACTCCCTGTAATGAATTCTACAGCCTTTATTAGGCATTTTAATCAGCAATTTGATGCTTGCTATGAATTAACAAATAGGACAACACTAGTTTTAAAATATGGAATAGAAAGAGTAATTGGAAATAAATTTACAAATGTAGATGATACTGATCCTTATCCCAATGATATAATTTGGGGAGTTAGTGAAGATTACATTCCATCATATAAACCTAGAGATCAATTTGGAAATTTTATTGGTTTTGGTTTTGACATTAAATTAAATGAAGGTGCATATTTATTTCTAAGACATGCAGCATTTCATTTCTATGATAAGAATTTTGAAGCAACTAATATTAAAGGTAGTGAATCTACTATTGAACTAAAAATTAATTTCTAATGAAAAATATTTTCTTATATATAATTACATGCATGACTTTATTTCCTGTGATTGCATTTTCTCAAATAAGACCAAAATTATGGTATGATGGAAATGCTAAAGTAATGTATAATAGAGATGCTTTGAATGGAGATTTAAAGGATTTAGATACTGTATCTACAAGAAGTAATGGAGGTGGCTTTACTTTAGTAGATCTTGGACTTCATTTTACACCTATTGATGATATTGAAATATCATCAACAATAAGACTTCAGAACGAATTTGGTGGAATGTGGGGAAATAGAAGTGTTGTTGAACTAAGGGATTTAACAGCAAAAGGAGTCATTAATAATAAAATTAAATTTAGTGTTGGTGATATATTTTTAAAGCAGACTAAATTTACACTTTTTAATTATGACCAAGAATTGTCTAAAAATGAACCTTCAGTTTTTAATTTCTACAGAGATTTTGTAAATTATGAGAATTTTTATAAAGCTAATTATTGGAGGTTACAAGGAATACAAACTAACTTCTCATACAATATGTATAATTTTGTTGAGCAGGTTGACGTTGATGCTTTTACTGCAAGAGTCAGAGGTTTAGAGTGGTTAGGTAAACCGGAGCTATTAATGATTGGTGGTTCAGCTGTTATTCGATTAAGTAATAAGGTGAGTATTGGAACACACTATATAAATACATTTGAAGTATTATCCTCTTCTAATAGTACTATATCTTACTACAATCCCGTACTTAATACTCAATTATCATATTCTGGAAATTTTAATGATGTTCCTTTTGAGTTATTAATTGAAGGTGGATTTTCAAAAAGAGGATGGGAGGGAGATGACTTAGCACCTGAAGTAAATGGGAATTTTATTCAAACTTCTTTCAAAGCAAAAAATAAGATTTCCAAAGTTAACTTTGGATTCAGATATGTTGATACAGATTTTAGAAGTATTGGTGCTCAAACTAGAAGAGTTGTTTTTGATAAATCGCCAACTTCTTATCCATATTATTCAAATAACTATACTCAAAGGAAGGTAAGTTTACTAGATATAGTATCAGATCCAAAAATTTATAATCAAAGCTTGTCAACTTCTTTGATGAATTATAATCCAATGTACTCTTCTGTAATGCCATATGGTGATGCAACGCCAAATAGAATTGGTGTTAATGCAGACATCGATGAAATCAAAATATTAGATTACCTATCTGCTAAAATAGATCTACAATATTTTTCTGAAATTATAGGTCAAGGTACTACTCAAAAGAAAAGTTTTAATAAATCATCACTGTTTGCAAACTTAGCTTTAAATAAGTTGCTTTCTCTTAAAAATAAAGTAAACCTAGAAGGAGGAATTAATTTTGAATCTGTAAAAAGAGGAGGTTCCGATTTTGAGAAAATTAACTTCAATAGTAATTTATATAGTGGTTCTATCTCTATTGAGATAATTAAGAATCTTAACATCATTGGTGGAGCTAAAGTTTTCTATGCTGATGGTAATGAATTTATTTCTGAAAGAGATAACTACGATCAAGTTATTGATTATTCGAATAACTCGTTTAATAGTAAAGAAGTTATATTAATCGGTGGAATTCAGCATTATTTTACTGAAGATATCTACTTTACTTTGCAATACAATCAATTTAATGTTTTAGACAAAACAGCTACTGAAGATGAATTTTCTTTAAGTAGATTAATTTTTATGTTTAATATGAATTTATAATATTATGAAAAATTTGAAATTTTTATTTTTATTTCTACCATTTCTCTTCACATCTTGTGAAAAGGAATTAATTGAAGGACCAAGTTTAAATGATTTATATGGTGACTTGTCAATTTTAGAACCCCTTAATATCTTTGGTGATAGTGCAGATTTTGATAATGGTGAGAATATTTATTTTACCGCTTCTTTCTCAAAACAAGTTGATTGGAGTATTCGAATATTGGGATTAACTTCCGGATCTATTAAGATTATTAGTGGTAAATCTAATTTTATAGATCAAACTAATTCATTTTGGGAGGGTAGTTCTTCTCTCTTACCTTTTTTTGTGACTGAAGATTGTGAAGTAGTGCTTACCTTTGAAGCTCATGTTGATACTCTTTCAGATATACTAAATATTCAATCTCCAAAGAATTATAATGATGAAAGTACTGTTTTAATTACTGATTTTGAAGGTGGTTTTAACCCTAACTTTACTAATTTTTTTCAATCTGGATGTACAAAAGCTTTAACAATTGGAGGTTCAGGACAGGGGAGTAAGCATCTTCAACAATTTGGAACATGTTCATGGGATTGGCTAATTGGTTATATCGATTATGGATCTAGCTTTTGGTTTAATCAGAATACCTTAGTGAATGATCCAAGTCAAGTATTTTTTAATATTATGATTAATGGTGATAGTACAATATCTCAAGTTGCTGGAGTTCCTAATTCATTATTTAAATTAGAATTTTACGAAGATGAAAATGGTGATGGATATTATGATGCTAATTCTGAGGATAGATATGATTATGAATTTGATGTTGATTGGAAAGGATGGAGAATGGTTTCAATATGCTATAATGATGCTGAAAAACTTGTGTTAGCTGGAACTAATGGTAATGGAGTCAGAAACCCTTCAAAGATATCAAATGTAAGAACATTGCTTTTAGCTAATCCTGTTTCTGGATTCGCAAAAGCAGATGTTGATTTTTTAATTTGGAGTATTGGTGCGCCAATCTTAAATTGATTTATGAATAGATATTTTGTAATCTTGATTGTATTGTTTTCATCATGTGCTAACATGAAAGATATTTCTGTATACAATCAAGAAATTGTATCCACAGAAGGTATAAATGGTTTTACTTCTATTGACATTTTTAGTACTGGAGGATCAGATGAGGTGTGGGGAAATAAAGATGAAAATTGTAATCCCTTTAGCTATTCATCTTTAGATGCCAGTGTTGATTATACAATGATAAGCTCAAAGTCTAAAGATATTTACGATAAAGATGAAATTGATGTTTCTATAGACCTACCATCTGTTAAAGTTAAAGATAGAAAAGGAATTACTCCAAATTCACTACATCTAATCTCTGATAATTCACCTTCTTGCGAGTGGATTGGTATGGGTATTGGATGGGATGGCTGGCAAGGAAAAGATCTTTCAACTATTATAAATAATACAGCAATAGAGTTTTATGCTAGAGTTGATGGTGATTCTATTTATAATATACCAATTGTTTTTATTTTAGAAGATTATTCGGCAAATCAATGTTATGCAACAGCAGGGTACCTTGGTATAGATGGTGGGGTTGTTACAAATAAGTGGACTAAAATAACTGTACCACTTCCAACTTTTTCATATCAAACTAATAGTATTGATTTAACTAATGTAAAACAGCTTCTACTACAATGCTATGATAAAGTTGATATTTATATTGATGACATCAAAATTGTACCATTTCAGCACAACTACAAAAAACTATCACCCTCACTAGCTATTAAAGAATCTATATTGCCAGTTGAAATATTTACAGATAAATTAAATGCTTCTTGGGGCATAAATGCTAATTACTGTGATAATATAATTATTAATTCTGACACAAGCTATTCAGATGGTTATTTTATAGATGTCAATATGGACAAGAGCAAATGCACTTGGAATGAATTTGCTATAAGTTGGAATAATTGGCTTTATACTGATTTAACTAAAGTTATTTATGGAGTATCTCTTGAGTTTGATGTTTATTGTAAAGATTATAAAGAAACAAAAATTTCATTTGAAGATTATGATGGTAAGAAAATGACTATACTTTTAGATAAATACATTAAAAATATATCTATTGATAAGAAATCAGCGTGGAATAAAGTTAAAATTCCATTAATTGATTTTCCAATTAGAAAGTCCGCTATAGATCTACAAAGGATTAAAGATATAATTTTCACATTTGATGATAATACAAGTATGAAAATTGATAATATAAAATTAACTAACTAAATATATTTAATATGAAAACTAAAATCTCTACATTACTTATAATGTTATTACCATTTATCTGTTTCTCACAGATTTTATGGGAAAACTTTGAAGATACACGTATTGGATACTATGAATTTGTTCATGGTGGAATGACTCCAAGACTAGATAATCCACTTCCTAATGCTATTAATAATTCAGAACTTTGCGCACAATACGTAAGAAACCCTGGTGAGACATATGATGTTATTGTATTAATTGCTAATGGCCCATTTTTTGAGTTAACTGATTATATAAGTGGTACAAAAAAAATGAAAGTTGATGTGTTTAGTCCAGTAGCTGGTATTCCTTTGCAGATCACGTTAGAAGATTCAGCTGTTGCAGGAGCTACTAATTATCCTGATGGGAGACATAGTATCTATACAGCTACAACTACTGTTGCGAACGAATGGGAAACAATCGAATTTACTTTTGATTCTCGCCCTGATAATACAGTACCTGATCAAGATGTGACATCTTTAATCCTTCTTTTTGATATCGGAAATAATACTGGTGATACTTATTACTTTGATAATCTATATGGTCCTGAATTTGATAATCAGTGTACAACAGTTTCAGATCCTAATATTGATTTTGCTGATTGGGATTGTGATTGGAATCTAAGGTTCTGTCCTTCTGCTTCAGCATGTAACTCATATGATTATATTAGTGGGTGGTTAAATCATGCTTATAATCCAGATAATACTGGAATAAATTCAAGTAAATACAGTGGTGAATATACTCGTAATCCTGATCCAAATGGCGAGGATATAATTATTTCTTATTTTTCACAAGGTACTTTAGATCTTAGTATTAATAAGTATTTTAATTTTAAATTATATGGACCGCCAAGACCTATTTATATATCTTTTCAAGATATAAATGGAAATGAAGTTGTAGGTTATAATAATGCTATTTCTACTTTTAATGAATGGCAACAATTTACTGTTGACTTATCAGCATTTTCTTCATCTTCAATTGATCGGTTTGTTCTTTTCTTTGATCAAGGTGCTGTTGGAGTTTATGATATTTACCATCTAGATGACTTTTGTTTAACATCTATTCCTTTAGGTGTTAGTAATATAAAAGATAGTAAAGAATTATTAGCTTATCCTCAACCAGCTAATAAACATCTAAAAATTGATTTCAAGTTTAATGATAATGCCAAAAAGACTTTATCTTTATTTGATGTGAATGGTAAGGATGTGTTATTTAAAGAGATTCCGAGTAATTTAAATAATTTAAATTTAGATGTTTCTCAATTAGAACCAGGTGTTTATTATATTAAATTACAATCTAGCACTAGCATTTATACTAAACAAGTACAAATAATTAAATGATAAGACTTAAGGCTTTTTTCATTGGTATTTTTATTAGTAGTTTTTCTTTTGCTCAAATTTCAGATGTTTCTATAACTGAAATTATCAAGACTGAAAATGGTTTCCAATTATTAAGAAATGGATCTCCATATTATGTTAATGGAGCAGGAGGCGAGACTCATTTAGATGTCTTAAGCTCTATAGGAGGAAATTCTATTAGAACATGGGGGACAGAGAATGCTCAGAAGACTCTTGATGATGCTCATAAAATGGGATTAAGTGTCTGTCTTGGTCTTTGGGTAGGCCATGAACGTCATGGTTTCGATTATAATGATGAATATGCTGTTAAAGCACAATTAGAATCATTTAAAAATGAAATATTGAAATATAAAGATCATCCTGCTTTACTCATGTGGTGTGTTGGTAACGAGGTTGACCTTTTTTATAAGAACTTTAAAGTTTGGGATGCAATAGAGGGTATTGCCAAAATGATTCAAGATATTGATCCTAATCATCCAACTATGACTGTAACTGCAGGAATAGATCCTGCAGAAGTGTTTATGATTAAAAACTACTGTCCTAGCATTGATATTTTGGGTGTAAATACATATGGAGGTATTCAGTTTTTACCTGATGCTGTTAAGATGTTTGGATGGGAGAAGCCTTATATGGTTACTGAATGGGGGCCATATGGTCATTGGGAATCACCGATGACATCTTGGGGGGTTGCAATAGAAGCTACTAGTAAAGAAAAAGCTGAGTTTAGAAATACAGCCTATCAAGCAATTGTTAGTGATAAAGAGCTATGCCTAGGAAGTTATGCATTTCTTTGGGGATATAAACAGGAACAGACTCCTACATGGTATGGCCTTTTTACTAAGAAAGGAAATGCAACACAAAGTATTGATGTTTTGAATGCATATTGGGGAAAAAATGACAGAAACCAAGCTCCGATTATTCATGCGTTTAAGCTTAATGATAAGAGTAAACTTGAAAGTGTAAAAGTTAAAAAAGGTAAGGAATGTGACTTTTATTTTTTAGTTAATGACGCTGATAATGATAGTTTAATATATGATTTTCAATTAATGCCTGAAAGTACTGATAAAAAAGCTGGTGGTGATTATGAGAAAGCTCCAGAACCCATTCCATTTAATATTATTAATCAATCGAAAACTAGTATATCTATTGAGGCTCCTTCAAAGTCTGGTCCATATAGATTTTTTATTTATATTCGTGACAATCATAAAAATGTTGCAACTGCTAATTTCCCATTCTATGTTAAATAAATCAATAAAAACTTTATAAATGTCCTTAATTAACTTATCTATAGATTGCGTGGTATTAGGTTTTGATGAAGACCAAAAGCTCAAAGTATTATTAATACGAAAATTTGTTAATGAAAAGAATGACTTTCAGTTTGCACTTCCTGGTGATCTATTAGGTCTAGATGAGGATCTTCTGTCTGGAGGTAAGAGAATCTTAAAGAGTCTTACTTCCTTGGAAGATATTTACTTAAAGCAATTCTATACTTTTGGTAATCCAGATAGAACTAAACAGAACAAGGATCAATCATGGTTGAACATGTATAGAAAAAAGCCCAATGAGAGAGTTATTACTGTTGGTTATATTGCTCTTGTTAAGATGGAAGATTATACTCCGCAACCATCTTCTTTTGCTATAGATGCACAGTGGGTAGAATTAGATAAGGTTTCGTGTGATTTAGCCTTTGACCATAACGAGATATTAGATAAAGGGATTAAATATCTTAGAAAGGAACTTGATCATCAATTAATATCAAATTTACTACCATCTAGATTTACGCTTTCTCAGTTACAAAAATTATACGAGATTTTACTAGATGAAAAGTTAGATAAACGTAACTTTAGAAAGAATGTGTCTAAGGATAATCTTCTTGTAAAAACAGATGAAAAACAAAAAGGTGTTGCTCATAAGCCTGCACACCTATATACATACAAGAGTTAGCAGTACTTAATTTTTTAGTCAAAACTATCTATTTAGTTCAATTATTTATTTGAGCTTTTTTATTATTAACATAATGTTTTATTAGTAAGATTTTATATTAATTTTATAATCTCATAAATCAATTTATCATGAATTTAAAACATTTAAAAAATACAGACACATTAGAGTTTTTTGCTATTGATGAACAGTCTTTATCATCAATACCTTTGTTTTCAGATTCGGTTCAAGCTGGTTTTCCATCTCCTGCAGAAGATCATATGGATATGGATCTAAATTTAAATGATTATTTAGTACATAATCCCTCGGCAACTTTTTGTGTTAAAGCAATAGGAGAAAGCATGAAAGATGCAGGTATAAAAAGTGGTGATATTATGATTGTGGATAAATCCTTAGAGCCCAAAAATAGAAGTATTGTTCTAGCAGTTATAGATGGTGAGTTTACTGTCAAGCGAGTTAATTTGAATGATAACGAACTCTATCTTATACCAGAGAATAGTAATTTTTCACCTATTAAAATAACACAAGAGATGGATTTTCAGGTTTGGGGAGTTGTTACCTACGTTATACATAAAACTGTATAGTATGATTGCGCTGGTTGATTGTAATAATTTCTACGCCTCATGTGAACGTGTCTTTAATCCAAAAATTAATTTAAAACCAGTAATAGTATTATCGAATAACGATGGTTGTGTCATTGCTAGAAGTAATGAAGCTAAATCTCTTGGAGTAAAAATGGGTCAGCCAGCATTTCAACTTAGAAATCTTATAGATAAATATCGTATTAATGTATTCTCTACTAATTTTGCACTTTATGGTGATTTATCTAAAAGAGTTATGAATGTAGTAAGTACGGAAGTTAAGAAGATGGAGGTTTATTCTATTGATGAAGCCTTTCTAGACTTCTCAGATTTTGCATCAAAAGAAAGAGGAATTGCTATTAAAAATAAGATTAAGAAATGGACTGGTATACCAGTTTCTGTTGGTATTGCTAAGACAAAGACATTAGCAAAGGTTGCTTCTTATATTGCTAAGAAACATACTGCTTCAGGAGTTTTTATATTTAAAGATGAAGATCTAATAGATAGAGCATTAAACATATTAGATGTTCAAGATTTATGGGGCATTGGAAGAAGAAATGCCAGTAAGTTACATGATTTTGGTATTCATACAGCATTACAATTTAAGCAAACTGATAGTAGATGGATTAAAAAGCATTTTTCTATTAATGGAGTAAGATTACAAAAGGAGCTTTATGGAAAAGCTTGTTATCAAATCGAGACTTTAAGAAAAAGAAAAGCTAATATTTGTACGGCACGTTCCTTTAGTAAAGAAATTAAAGAATTAAATAAGTTGAGAGAGGTTATTAGCATCTATGCAAATAATTGTGCTACTAAACTGAGAAAAGAAAAAAGCTGTTGTACTACTGTAAGTGTATTTTTAAGTACTAATCGTTTTAGAAATAAGAAAATTCAATATAATCCATACAAATCGATTAGTCTACAGGTACCAACTAATGATAGCGTAGAAATAATTAAAAATGCAATTTATGGACTTAAGATGATTTATAATTGTGATTTTTTATATAAAAAAGCTGGTGTTATTTTAGGAGGTATAGTCCCAGAAGAACAAATTCAATTAAGTTTATTTGATTCTTTAGATAGAATTAAGCTTAAAAAAATTAATGTAGCTGTTGATAAGGTAAATTCTATCATGGGAAGACATACAGTAAAACTAGCTGTGGAAGGCAATAAAAAAGTCGGTAAATTAAAACAGATGAAGTTATCACCTTGCTATACTACTCGTTTCTCTGATATCTTAAAGGTTAAATGCTAGATGATTTAATGTTTAATTTTTAACCTTTTGTTCTTCTGGACACCAGTAGCTTATTCTATTATCTGAGGTTATTTTTTTTATTATTTTTTTTCCTTCTACTGTTTTTTTATTATAGACATTTAGTTTAAGTGAGGAACTAATGTTAGGATTTTTAAAATCACGAAGTTGTGCGCCACCATGATGGTATGATTTAATCATTTCTTCTTTAGTGTTATGACAAATTGATAACTTTTCTTTAAAAGTTAATTTGTTCCATCGAGTATTTGGATGAATATTTGATTTAAAAAGAATTTCAGATTTCAAATAATTGCCAACTCCTAGAAAGTATCTCTGATCTAGTAATACCTTACATACTTCTCTATTAGTATTAATTAATGATATGATAAATTCTGCCTGCTTGTTAACTGAAATAGTATTATTTAATAGATCTAAGTTAATATCGTATTTTGTATCAAGTAGTTTTCTGTCAACTAATTTAATGTTGCCAAATCTTCTAGTATCATGAAAATATAGAGTGCTACTTTTAGTAACTATCCGAAGGTGGGCATGTTTTCTTTTGTCTAATGACCAAAACCCTGTCATTCCAAGATGGTATGCTAGAAACTTATTTTCTATTAACTGAATAAATGTAGTTTTACCTCTGCAAAAGCTAGAACTAAACTTTTGAGGTAGAAACTTATTTACTTCTTTTGTAATTTCCGAATACTTTTGCTTGTAGGGAGATGAAATACAATCAATACTAATAATATCTTTGTTGTGTAGCTTACTATTTATAAAGTCAGAGACTATTTTTACTTCGGGACCTTCTGGCATACTAGTAGTATTTTTCAAGTAATTTTCTTGCTTTGCTAACCTTTGGTGTAATCACTGCATTGCAGTATGGTTGCTCAGTATTAAGCTTATAATAACCTTGATGGTAATTTTCTGCTTTGTAAAAACCTTCAAATTTTTTCACTTCAGTTGTTATTTGATTATCAAAAAGAGTAATATTAATCTTGTTAATATACTTGTTTATTATATCTTTTTCAGTACTATTATTAAACAAAATAATGGACCTATAATGAGTTCCAATATCATTACCTTGTCGATTTAGAGAAGTTGGATCATGAGTTAAGAAAAAAATCTCCAAAATATTTTCTAGATTAATTTTTGAGTTATCAAAAGTAATTTTACATGTTTCAGCATGATTAGTATAACCATTAACAACTTGTTTGTATGTAGGATTCTTTAGCTTACCACCAGCAAAACCACTTGTAACATCAATAACTCCTTTTACATCTTCAAAAACAGCTTCAACGCACCAAAAACAACCTCCACCTAAATATATTGTTTGAAATTTCTCTTCTTTATTTTCAGTAATAATCATAGTGTTAAGGGTAAGTAATATTGACAGTAATTTCATTTCTTCTATTTATTATTTTATATGGAGAGTTATAAACTAAAACTTCAAATTTATTATTATGTTGTATATTATTCTCTAATAATAATTTTGAAAGTTTTTGGATTTTTTTTTGCTCAATTTTTTTATTGGAATAACCACCATATGTAATAGCGGCTTTTATGCAAGGTGGAATTTTAAAAAAATTGATATTGGTATTATTTGGATCAGGTAAATTATCTAATTTATATTTATCAGGCATTCTAAAAATCATTTCTTTGTTACCATGTAATCTCATTGTTACTGGAGATGTCATACTTATCTTTTTGTTCTCGCTATTTCCGCCAAATATATATGATGCAAGATACTTAAAGTAACTATTTCTCTCTGATTCTGATTTTGAATAATAACTAGCATTGATAGATTCATTGTATGCTCTAATTTCAACCTCATCTATTTTTTTGATTAAAACATACACTTCTTTTTTTACATTTTCATTTTGACTAAAAGCAAAGAATATTGTAAATAATACTGCTATTACTATAAGGATGATTTTCATTGTTTTTATTTTAAATGGTTTATTAATTGTGAGAAGGTATTGCATTCACATCTGAAACCTGATTGTTTTAATTTTGACATATCAAGTTTTACGTTTGAACTTATAATTTTTATCCTTTCACCTAAAAATAACTTAGTTATATATATTGGTACTCTGATATTAATGCAATATGGGTATAAGATCTTTTTTATTGTGTTTACTATTTCTAATTGTGATAATTGGTCATCACATGCAAGGTTGTAAGGGCCATTTATATCATTTGAAGTTATTCCTTTTTTAATAAATTTTATAAGATCATTTATTTCTATCCAATTCACTGTTTTATGTTTGTTGCCAATCATTCCAGCTATACCAAACTTCATAGAAAGAAGGTTGTATTTTAAAAATCCAGCATATTTACTGAAGATTAAAGAAATCCTCAATTGTATTACTCTACATCCAATTGATTTAAAGGCATGCGATGCTGTCTCCCAATCAACTGCTAATTGTGCTAGCCAGTCTGATCCTTTAATAGAATTTTCGTTAATTTTTTCAGTATTATGAAGATCATATATTCCCATTGCAGAAGCTGTAATAAATGTCTTAGGTATGATGTTTTGTTCTTGACATTTATCAAAAAGAAGTTTTGAGGAGTTTACACGACTGTTATACATTAGCTCTTTGTTTTTTACAGTCCATTTGTTTAGTATTGGATAGCCAGCTAAATGAATTATATGACTACAACCCTTAAGAGCATTAATCTCTATCACTTTTTCATCAATATTCCAATAGTAACACGAGGGTAAATTATTTTTTTTTCTAGAAAGATATCTAACCTCATATTCATCTTTAAGATAATTTCCTAGCGTCTGAGCTAAATGGCCATTTGCTCCAGTTATTAAAATAATTTCTTTCATTTTGAGCTCATTCTTAATTTTAGATATTATTTAAAGTACTTGAAAGAAACTAGCAACATACCAAATGAATCTGAATTCTCCTTTTCAAGTTTCTTGTGGTGAACTTTATGTGCAAAACGTATTGCTCTAATGTATTTATTATCTATTCTGCTTAGTATCTTAACTCTTTGATGGATAATTATTTCGTGAACAACAAAGTAGGCTAGTCCATACAATGCTATTCCAATGCCAATGTAAAGTAGATAGCTAAAATTTTCTATTCCATATATTATCAAGATAACTGAAGGTATTGCAAAAATTAGGAAGAATGCATCATTTTTCTGTAGTATCTTATTTTTATCTACTTGATGATGATCTTTGTGTAAATACCAAAGAAATCCATGCATTATATATTTATGAACACTCCAAGCTACAAATTCCATAAATAAGAAAGTAGCAAGAATAATTGACAAGATTAAAATTAGATTCATTTGTTTAAGGCTTTTAAAGATTGAATAATAAATTCCTTAGTTTTATGATCTTTTACAGTACTAATATTATTGATAATAAAATTATAATCTTCTTCAATTTCATTAAAATAAAGAAGTAGTTTAGGTATTTTTTTTTGGATTGAGTACCTTAAAAGTCTTATTTCTAAAGAATAAGGAGCTTCTTTAATTGCTTTTTCAATTTTAGATTTCCCCTTTTTAAAATAGGATATTTTTTGAATTGGATTGGTTGTAAACTTGCATTTTATCATTAAATAACAACCTTTGTAACCTTTTATGATCGGTGATTTAGTTGAATTTTTATAAAGGCTCTCTCCAAATTTTTTGCAATTATTTTCACTTAGGCTTGCATTTGAATATAATTCTCTTGTTTTTAAAATATCAGAGCTATAAGAATATTGACTTAAAACAAGTAACAATATAGTGAGTACTAATCTCATATAAATAAAAGTTTAATTTCAGATTTGATTAAAATTAGCATTTTTCTAAAATTTGATACTCTGATTCTAGTTTTTAGAATATTACTGGCATCTTCTTTTCTTATTTTATTAAACAAGCTTATATAATACTGATATGCTAAAAATACACCTTTTCTAGCATCTTTATCTAATTTATTAATTCCTATTAAGCCTTTTTCAAAGTCCTTAGATATATCTTTTTCAATAATTTTTTTCTGACTATTATTAAATTTAGAGATATCTAGGTTTGGAAAATAAATTCTGTTTAAGCCGTTATAATCATCATTTAAATCTCTTAGGAAATTAATTTTTTGAAAAGCAGAGCCTAAAGCTTCAGCGTAAGTTTTCAACTCTCTGTATTGGCCTTTACTATTATGACTAAATATATGTAAGCACATTAACCCAACTGCTTCAGCAGAACCTTTAATGTATTTTTTGTAAGAATTATCATCACAATTTTTATTGTTCAGGTCGTATTCCATACTTTCAAGAAAGCTTTCAATCAACATCCATTCAATATTATATTTTCTGACAGTATTTTGAAAGCTATTTATAATCGGATTTAAACTAATCTTTTTCTCAAGTGAATCAATAGTTGCATATCTTAACTCATTTAATAATTTAACTTTATTGTAGTCATGAAAACTGTCAACTATTTCATCTGCAAGTCTAACGAAGCCATAAATTGCGTAAATAGCATCTCGATATTCTTTTTTTAAAAGTCTTATAGCTAAGCTGAAGCTAGTACTATACAGTTTTGTAGTTGTTTTACTACACTCAAGTGATGCTATGTCAAATAATTCCTTCTTGTTTATCATTTAGTTGTTTTTAATATATAATCTGCTACTATTTTACCAGAAATTAATGATGGTGGTACTCCAGGTCCGGGTACAGTCAATTGACCTGTGTAGAACAGATTGCTTATCTTTCTATTTATGATTTTTGGTTTTAGATTTGCAGTCTGTGATAAAGTGTTTGCTAATCCATATGCATTTCCTTTATATGAATTATAATCTTTTTCAAAATCTTTAATGCAATAGCTTTTTTTATATTCCACTCTGTCATCAATTTTATGACCACAATATTCTTCAAGTCTATTAATAATAATACTATAATATTTTTCTCTTATTTGCTCAGTATCTTCAATGCCAATTGGAATGGGCATTAAAACAAAAATATTTTCTTTGCCTTGTGGGGCTACATCTTCATCAGTTTTAGACGGACAACAAACATAGAATAATGGTTTTTTTGGCCAAATTTTATAATCATAAATTTCTTTAGTGAATTCTTTTATATCCTCATCGAAAAATAAATTATGATGTATTAATTTTTTAACCTTAGTATTTATTCCAAGGTAGAATATAAGGGAGGAAGGGGAGAAGCTTCTATTATCCCAATATTCTTTAGAATAATTTCTATATTTCTTGTCGATTAAGTCTTTTTCAACATGTGCATAATCAGCCGATGCGATAACAAAGTCAGTTTTAATAATTTCATTGTTATTTATTGTAACAGAATTTGCTTTTTTATTTTCTATATTAATTTTTTTTACTGTTTGATCTGTAATAAACTCAACACCTAAATCACTACATAAATTAACAAGGCTTTTTATAACTGTATTAAAACCTCCCATTGGATAAAATGTTCCTTGTTTTAATGCAGAGTATGCCATTAAACTGTAAAGAGCTGGCATTTTTTCTGCTGAGGCACCAAGAAAAAGTACTGGAAACTCTAATAAAGTGACTAAATGTGGATGATTAAAATATTTTCTTATATGTTTTCTGTAAGAAGTTAATAATTCAAAACTTGTTAAATTTAATAAAATATCTTTTTGCAAAAGTTCGAAGAAAGAAACTCCGGGGGCGTTATACATAAATTTTATTCCGATGTTGTATTTGTACTTAGCATCATTAATAAATTCTTTAAGCTTTGTTGAACTCCCTTTTTCCAGTCTTTCAAAGGTTTTACATGTTTTATCAAAATTTGCATGTATGTCTATTTCTGAAGAATCAAATATCATTTTAAATCCAGGATCAAGTTCAATTAAGTTATAACAAGAATTAGCTGATAAATTAAATTCCTTGAAAAAATCGTTAAAGATATCCGGCATCCAATACCAGCTTGGCCCCATGTCAAAAG
>NYTT01000101.1 GCA_002683775.1 Flavobacteriales bacterium | reverse complement strand
TGCAATCTCATTTCATCTATTTCTTTTTGAGAACCATTGCCTCCTAATTCCTGTTGAATTGCTTTCATTTGTTGATTCAAGAAATACTCTTTTTGTTGCTGATCTAAATCAGTCTGAACCTTTGACTGTATCTTATTTTTCATTTCCTGCATTTGCAATTCTTTTGTTAATAATTCTAACGCAGAAATCGCACGTTTTTTTAAATCTATTTCTTCTAACAACAACTGTTTATCTGATAAACTTATATTCATATTTGATGAAACAAAGTTTATAATAAATGAACTGTTTTTAATATTCTTAATAGCAATTGCTGCTTCACTTGGAATATTTGGAGATAAATCAATGATTTTTAAAGATAGTTCTTTAACTGAGGAAACCAAAGCAGAAAATTCTTCATCATTGGCCATAGGCTTGATCTCTTTTAATTCTGTAATTTTAGCTTTGAAATAAGGTTCATTCTGCATCATTTCATCAATATTAAAACGCTTTCTTCCTTGAATAACAACTGTTATGTTTCCATCAGGCATTTTTAACATCTTTAAGATATTTGCAATTGTCCCAACCTTATGAAGATCATCTTTATCAGGAAGTTCAGTATCAAAATCTTTTTGAGCAACAACTCCAATCATTTTATTACCCTTTTCTGCATCTTTAATGAGTCTAATAGATCTGTCCCTTCCAATGGTAATAGGAATGATTACTCCTGGAAATAAAACGGTATTTCTTAACGGTAATATGGGAATTACATCGGGTGCATCTTCCTTAGAAATTTTTGCTTCATCCTCATCACTCATTAAAGGTAAAAACTCTGTTTCTTCATTTAATAGATCTTTAAGATTTAATGATTTAATACCAATTTGCTTCTTCATAGTAATAGTTATTTAGTATCATTAATCTGCAATTAGTATGCCAGTAGTTAAGAATATACAGTTTTGTCAGCTTTTACTCATTTCTATACTTCTTTGTCACAGAATAAACATGACTAAGTATATCTTTTTCAAGATCACTAAAAATAATTTTTCTTCTTAAATACACTTTTTCTGCAACATCAAAAAAACGTGGCAGTTTATATACCGAAAAACCTGAGGCGCCTCCCCAAGAAAATGAAGGGATAAAATTCCTTGGGAAACCACTTCCAAAAATATTTGCACATACGCCAATTACAGTGCCTGTATTAAACATCGTATTGATACCGCATTTAGAGTGATCACCCATTATCAAACCGCAAAATTGTAAATTAGTGTTTCTAAAATTTTCTGAAGTATAAGTCCATAACTTAACAGGAGCATAATTATTTTTAAGATTTGAATTATTAGTTCCAGCACCAATATTACACCACTCTCCAATCACTGAATTTCCAAGATATCCATCATGAGCTTTTGAAGAAAAACCAAAAAAAACAGAATTACTAATTTCTCCACCAGCCTTACAATAAGGCCCTAATGTTGTTCCACCATAAATTTTGGAGCCAACTTTTAAAACTGAATTATTTAACATTGCAAAAGGGCCTCTAACAATTGAGCCTTCCATAATTTCAGCATCCTTTCCAATAAAAATTGGACCATCAGTTGTGTTAAACATACTATGATTAATTTTTGCTCCTTTTTCAATATAAATTGGATTATTTCCAAACTGGGTATTTTTTTTCTTAATTTCTTCTAAATCATTAGAATTGCCTTGCCAAATACCTTTTTCTTTTGAATTCAAATGGTTAAAATCATTTTGAATTTCAGCTGCATTAAAAGAAAAAATATCTTCTAAATTTTCTAAAATTTTAAAAGATAAATTAGTTTCAATAATATTTAAACTCTGAAAATTATACGAATGACTTCTAAATGCTATAATTTGACCATTCTTATACATAGCCTCTCCAGTTCTTAAACTTTTAAGTTCATTAACAAGGGGTTTAGATGGAATAATAACCGAATTAATCCATAAATTATCATTTTCTATATTTGATTTAAATTTGTTTGATAGATATTTATCTGTTTTGTAAGAAACAGATTTAAAGTAAAACTCCCATTTTTGTTTTAAAGTAAATATTCCTAATCTAAAGCAAGAAATTGGTCTTGTAAAACTTAAAGGATAAAAATTGTCTCTTTTTTGATCAAATAAAATTACATTCATAACAACAAAGTTAAAAAAAAAGCCCACACAAGTGCGGGCTTTAATACTTTTAAAAGATTAACTATTTCTGAAATTTCTTATATTTATTTTTAAACTTATCAATTCTTCCAGCTGTATCAATTAGTTTAGCCTTACCTGTGAAAAAAGGATGAGAATCAGATGAGATTTCCATTTTAAATAATGGATATTCCTTACCATCCTCCCATTTAATCGTATCTTTAGTCTCGACACAAGATTTAGTTAGCACGGCATAATCAGTTGATAAATCTTTAAACACACATAACCTGTAATTATCTGGATGAATATCTTTTTTCATTGTTTTTTATCTTAAATTAGGGCAGCAAAATTAACAAGTTTTATCATTTTAACAACTTAAAACTTGACAAATTTTAAAACTAAATATTATTTAATAATAAATTTGTCTTAACAACTCCATCAGCAGATGCTCTTAATTTAGTTAGTTCAGATTCATTAAGTTCAATTTCAACAATAGATTCTATACCGTTCTTACCTAAAATCACTGGAACCCCAATACATAAGTCATTTAAACCATATTCTCCAGAAAGAAGCGTTGAACAAGTAAACATTTTTTTCTGGTTACATGCGATAGAATGAACTAAACTACTTACAGCTGCTCCAGGCGCATACCATGCAGAGGTACCTAGCATTCCTGTTAGTGTTGCTCCGCCTACTTTAGTATCTTCTAAAACTTTATCTAATCTCTCATTAGAGAGAAATTCAGATACTCTTACAGAATTTCGAGTTGCTAATCTAGTTAATGGAAGCATTCCTGTGTCTGAATGGCCTCCAATCACCATTCCATCAATATCAGACATAGGACACCCAACAGCTTCAGCTAATCGATACTTAAATCGAGCTGAATCTAAGGCACCGCCCATTCCAATAATTCGATTCTTGGGTAATCCTGTAGATTTATGAGCTAAATATGTCATCGTATCCATAGGGTTGCTAACTATTATTAATATGACATTTGGTGAAAATTTTATAATCTGTTCAGAAACTGTCTTAACAATTCCAGCATTAATACCGATTAACTCCTCCCTAGTCATTCCCGGCTTTCTTGGAATTCCAGAAGTAATAACAGCAATATCACTATTTGATGTCCTAGAATAATCATTAGTACATCCAGAAATTTTAGTATCAAAACCATTTAATGAAGCTGTTTGCATTAAGTCCATTGCCTTACCTTCAGCAAAATTTTCTTTAATATCTAATAATATAACTTCTGATGCAAAATCTTTTATTGCAATATATTCTGCGCAACTTGCTCCTACTGCTCCTGCTCCAACGACTGTAACTTTCATTCAATAACTTTATATAATTAATAATTATGCATCAATATTAGCATATTTTGCATTTGCTTCAATAAATTCTCTTCTTGGTGGAACCTCATCACCCATTAACATGGAAAACACTCGATCAGCTTCAGCAGCATTGTCAATTGTAACTTTTTTTAAGGTCCTATGCTCAGGGTTAAGTGTAGTATCCCAAAGCTGTGATGCATTCATCTCTCCTAGACCTTTATATCTTTGAATGGAAACATTAACATCTTTACCTGCTTTCATTTCAGTAATCATTAAGTCTCTTTGATCTTCATCCCAACAATATCTCTGATCCTTACCTTTTTTTAACAAGTATAATGGCGGAGTAGCTATATAAACATAACCTTGCTCTATCAAAGGCTTTAAGAATCTAAAAAAGAAAGTAAGAAGTAATGTTGCAATATGAGAACCGTCAATATCTGCATCTGTCATTACAACTACTTTATGATATCTCAATTTTTCTATATTCAATTCTCGTGAATCATCTTCAGTTCCAATAGAAACACCAAGCGCTTTAAACATATTTTTAATTTCTTCATTTTCAAAAACTTTATGTTGCATTGCTTTTTCAACATTTAAAATCTTACCTCGTAATGGCAAAATAGCTTGAAAATGTCTATCACGACCCTGCTTAGCAGTACCTCCAGCTGAATCTCCCTCAACTAAAAATATCTCACATTTTGAAGGATCTTTTTCGGAACAGTCAGAAAGTTTTCCAGGAAGGCCAGATCCGGATAGCACGCTTTTTCTTTGAACCATCTCCCTTGCTTTGTTCGCTGCATTACGAGCTGTTGCAGCAAGAATAACTTTTTCAACGATAATTTTAGCGTTATCTGGATTTTCTTCCAAATAAAATGTTAGCATATCACTTACAGATTGAGAAACAGCTGACGTCACTTCTTTATTACCTAGTTTTGTTTTAGTTTGACCTTCAAATTGAGGCTCCATTACTTTAACAGAAATTACTGCAGTTAATCCTTCTCTAAAATCATCTGCAGATATTTCAAATTTTACCTTTTTTAAAAGTCCAGATTCATCAGCATATTTTTTCAAGGTTCTTGTCAATCCTCTTCTAAATCCAGATAGATGTGTCCCTCCTTCGTGCGTATTAATATTATTGACATAAGAATGTACATTTTCCGTGTATGAAGTATTGTACACCATAGCAACCTCAACTGGCACACCATCTTTTTCTCCATCAATATAAATAACATCATCTAAAACAGAGACTCTTGTTTGATCTAAAAAAGAAACAAATTCTTTAAGACCTCCTTCAGAATAAAAAGATTCTTTAATAAATTCTCCATTATCATCAGTTCTTCTTTTATCAGTGATAGATAGGTTTATTCCTTTGTTAAGAAAAGCCAACTCCCTGAGTCTAGCAACAAGGATATCAAAATGATAAATTGTTTCTTCAAAAATTGTAGAATCTGGTTTAAATGTAACAAATGTACCTGTTGTATCACTTTGACCAATTTCACGAACGTCATATTTAGGTATTCCAATAGAATACTCTTGCTCAAAAACCTTCCCGTCTCTATGTACTTCAACCCTAAGATGAGATGACAGAGCGTTAACACAAGAAACTCCTACGCCATGAAGACCACCAGAAACTTTATATGAACCTTTATCAAACTTACCACCTGCGTGCAAAACCGTCATAACTACTTCAAGAGCAGATTTGCCTTCTTTTTCATGCATACCTGTAGGAATACCTCTCCCATTATCTGAAACAGTAATTGAATTATCCTCATTTATGTAGCAATCAATGTGCGAACAATGTCCAGCTAATGCTTCATCTATTGAATTATCGACAACCTCGTATACTAAATGATGTAATCCCTTTAAACCAACATCACCGATATACATTGCAGGTCTTTTCCTTACGGCCTCTAAGCCCTCTAATACTTGAATATTATTAGCGCTATAATCTTGATTGTTATTATTTTTACCCATAGAACTTCTTGTTTATTAGAAAATTTATATTAAACAAATATACATTATTCCAATCTATTTGTTGAGTAAAAATTCAGATATTAAACATCTAAATTTATTAACATAAGTTGAAAACTTTTAGAAAGAAAAACTAACCCCAAATACACCATTAAAACCAACTTCTTGATATCCAAAAAAGATATCTTTTTTAGAGTTAGTAATATTATTTAACTCCAAGTAACCTGTTAATTGACGAGAGTACAAATAATTAATACCCAAGTTAGCATGAAATTGAGAAGGCAGATCACCTCTAATAGACATTCTCTTACCTAAATATGAGAAAGCTGGAATGATCATAATTTTTGATCTAAGATTTACTGGAATTGACAAGTCAAACTGCAACTTGGGTTTATTCAAAATATCTTTATTCCAAGAACTATAATTAAGATTAGATTTTAAAGTTAAAATTCTATTTATAAGATACTCATAACTAGCACTAAAGTACAATTGACTAACAGATCTCAAATAATCCACTTTAAATCTTTCATAATGTCTATTGTCAAACAAAGTGAATTGAGAAAATTCTGAAATATTACCATATGAGGATTCAAATTGTAATGACTCATTAGATGATAGTTTGTTTTTTAAGAAAAAATAAACCTCATATGTATCAGAATTTTTCAATTCTTGCAAAAAATAATTTTGCATAAATATAGATTGATTAGTACCAAATGAGTGAACAAATGGATTCTGTTCAGTGAGCGATTTATATGTATTTCTTTTTTTGATATGCCTTAATCCAGCATCAATGTATAGAACATTTTCAACCAACTCTTTACATAATTTAAACTCTGGATACAATTCAATTCTCTTGTCATTTAATAATAAGTCTAGATCAGCAGAAAGATATAAGTTAAAACCCTTTATTTTGAATACTGTAGAAGGTAAAAAAGATACTATTTTGTAATCTAGACTTTGAAACCTGCTATTACTATTATTATAATTTAAATAATTATCAAAAGAAATATCCAGATTATAAAACTGATTTTTTATTCTTTTATTTAACAACGCACTGAAATGAATTTGATTCTCAGACATTTCATTAAAATCAGAGATCAAAAAATTAAATGATGATAACAAACTTTTATTATTATTATTATTTCTAAACGCATCAATAGATAATTTAGAATAAGCAAAACGATTTCTATAAAAATCTTCGTTTAAAAGTTTATCTCCGTTTTTATAAAGATTAGTTTTTCTATCATAATTTAAACTACTCATTATGACAAAATTTTTAGAGATTTTCTTGGCAAATATTTTAATATTATTATCACTATTTTTATTAGCAGAATATTTATTTGAAAAATGATTTGAAATTAATCCGTAAGAAAATGAATTTGACCGTTTACTATTTAAAACAAAATTTGCTTTTTTCAACCACAAATTGCCAAGACCAAAGTATACTTTAGTTGACAACAGTTCATCTATCTTATCCATTTTAACTTCAGCAGCAACTAAGGGTTTAGTTTTAAAATTGGTACTAAAGACAGTATTGATCGCATTATAGGTCAAAACTCTATCTTGCTTTAGAGTATCTGCAAACACTGCATTTTCGTTTAATCTGTTAACATCAGGTATTTCTGGCTTAAATTCTTGTAAAATCTCAACTTTTGTAACACCAATATCTTGTGCGTACAAAGTGCTAAAACTTAATATAATTATTAAAATCGTTTTATTCAAATTCATTTTCTAAAAAATTAGTTTTGATTTTCTTAGACGTATCAATTTTTAATTCTGCAATATCAGTACCTGGAACAACATAATTATCATCAATTTCTTCAACATCATAATCAAATACTTCTTCAGAAATCTCAATAAACGACTGAATAACTTCTTGTTTTACAGTTTTCTCTTGCTCGCTCTCAACAATAGATTCCCACTTTTTTCTTGCAATATTAATTATTAGTTCATTATCATGATTTTCAATAATACTTTCTAAAGTAGCCTTTGCTTGAAATAGGTTCTTCTTTAAAATATAAATATCAGACAGTAGAATAAATGCTTTAGCAATATAAAAGTCATTACTAAAATTTTCTGCTAATTCAAAAATTAAATTCTCAGATATATCTAAATTATCATCTAAAAATGCAAGATATGCCAAATAATAATTAGCTTCAGCCCCTTCATCGTAATCAGATAAAGAAGCTATTTTTTTGTAAGTTAACTTAGCTTTAGCATAATTTCCTGATTCAAATTCATCTCTTGCAATAATTATTTTAGCCTTGCTCAACAGCCAATTATCTGTCTTATTAAATTCGACAACTTTATTAGCGTATAATAAAGCCTTTTGTCTATTAGAAAATTCATTTATACTCATTAACCTAATAACAACTTCTCTTTTAACAGAATTTGATGAAACAATATCTTCAAGCATTGAATAATATTTATCTGATTTTTCAAAATTCTTTTGCCTGTAACTAAATCTTGACAAAAACATTAAGGCGTTTTCCTTGTAAAATCTAGAAGAACAATTAATTAAATTTTCATAATTCAAAACAGCATTAACTGTATCTTCTATATTTAACAAACTAATTGCATTAAAGTATTGTGCGTCATTAATAAATACACCATCACTAAATTTACTTATATAATTTTCAAAGGACTTATTAGCAACTACATAATCAAGTTCAGAAAACTTATAAAAAGCTGAATTATAAGTTAATGAGTCTTGCTCACTTTTAGAAATACTAAAACCTGGTAATTGTTCAACGATAGACAAATATTTATCAATATTTCCTAATGAAGAATAAGCTACTTGCAAACCAGATAATGCTTGTTTAAAAAAAATAGTCTTCTGAAAATTATTTATTACATACAAAAACATATCTATTGCTTTTTGAGAACCCCCAGTGTTGAGAAATATCATTCCTTTACTCAAGTATGCATTAGCAACTAGATCATCATCACCACAATTATCAATAAGATTGTTGTAATAATCATTTGCAAGGTCATACTGAGAGTTATTTTTACACTGTTCTGCTAATATTAATAGAGAATTATCATAATATGCAGACTCATTATATTTTGATATAAAATTCGTTAGCACTTGATATTTTTTATTGTTTTCACCAACTAATCCTAAAGAAATAGCGTATTGATATGAAGCATAATCTGAATCGAAAATGTCTAACTGTACAGCTTGCTTATAGTATTTAGAAGAAAGAATAAAATCTTTAGTCATAAAGTAAGAATCGGCTAATCTCAAATAGGTGTCATTTAATTTTATACTATCTGTAATCTCTATCTCAAAAGCTCTAAACCATTTAATTGCGTTTTTAAAATCTGAATTTTTAAAATACGAGTAACCAAGTTTATATTTCTTTAAAAAATCATACTCTTTAAGAGATTCTTTATATGGCAATGATAAAAACCCATCAATAGAACTTCCAAAACGATTTAAGTGATAGTAGCAATCAGATAGCCAAAAGTTTGACAAATAAGAATAAGTTTCATTTATTGGGAATTTCTCTGAATTAGTAAAATAAAAAATTGATTTATTAAAATTCTTTTGGTTAAACTCCTGCACACCAAGAAAAAAAGAGGTTTCCTGGATAGCTTTTTTTTGTGTCAAACTAGGTGATTTAATTGCATTCAAGGCGGAAAAAGCTTCATAATACTTACTGGAAGACTGTAGCATCTTAACAATAAGACCTTCTATTTCTTTTTTATGGATTTCATTGTCAAATTCCTTTACATATTTAGATAGAACATCAAAGGTATTATCAAAAGGAAGCTCTAACTGGTACGACAACTTAGCATAATTATAATATGCCGCTTCTTTAATTTTTTTATCAAAATTTAAGCTAGAAGATTTTTTGAAAGCCTGTAAAGCATAACTAAAGTTACTTTTCATCAAATAACTCTCCCCTAAATAATAAGAAGAGTGTTGTAAAATGCTATCACTAGCAGATGAAATATTTTGCAATTCAGCTATAGCTTTATCATAATTTAAGGTCTTGTAATAAGCATATCCTAATAATAAATGCTCATTTAAATTATTATCTAAACTTTCTTGAAGGAAAGATTCAAAATGAACAATTGAACTTGAAAAATCATCAAGTTGAAAGTAAGCTTCAGCAAGTAATCTATTAATTTCTGACTTCCGACTTGCTATCACATTTTCTAAGATTGGTTTTGCAAAGAATATTAACTGATTATAATTTTTTTGAGAAAAATAAATTTGTGAAATATAATATGGAACAATGTTTTTGAATTTATCATCATTTAGCAACTTCTTAAATGAAGCTAACGCAGATTGGTAAAATCCTCCAGAATAATTAATATATGCATAATAATATCTGGATGTCGAAGCAAATTTACTATCAGAATTCATTATTTTAGAAAAATACAATTTTGCATTTTGAATAGAATCTATGCTAAATAATGAATATGCTAGCTTAAACTGAAGTTCATAACTTAAATCTTTAAGCCTCAATAGGTAATTGGAAGCTTCTGTAAATTTTCCTTGCCTATAGTATATAAGTGCTAAATCCCTATTTGTTAGATTTCGAAAATCATTAAAAGGAAATAACTTGTTTAGCTGATTATATTTAAAAACAGCATCTGAAAGAAACAACTCTTTAGAACACCTTGCATTTAAATATAAAATTTCAGCACTATAGTTATTTGAACTAACAAACTCATCCAAAATAGATTGAGCTGCACTATACTTTTTCTCATCAAATAAATTTTTAGCTATTTTAAATGAATAGGTTTGAGTAAATGACTTTACAGAAACTAACATTATTAGATAAATGAAAAATATTCTATACATACAATTTAAAATTAATAAATATATTGATAGAGAAGAAACGATAAAACTCAAGTTGTCAACACTCACGATTAACAATTATTGATTCTATATGTTAGAGTCTTAATTTGATATTTTTAAATTTGCTGAATGCTGTATATACTTAAAATCAAAGGAACTGAGAAAATTCCTGATTTTGTTCAGATAAGAGACTCTGAAATGACTTTAGTCGCATATTTCCGACTAAGTCAAGTCGAACAAGGTTTAAGAAAAAATGGCTTTACTGAAGAAATTTTAGAAATAAAAAAAATTATTGAAAATATTGACTTTGGAATAATCCATGAATACACAAGTAAATGAAAGATGATATAATAAAAATAGAAGGCATAGATATTGTTCGTAATGAGAAAGAAATATTAAGTAATATAACTTTTAAAATCCCACAAGGAGAGTTTGTTTATCTTGTAGGAGATACAGGAAGTGGAAAAAGCTCATTATTAAAAACACTTTATGCTGAAATAAAAGTTAAAACTGGCAACATTGAAGTTGCAAATACAGATCTTAAATTAATTCATCATAACGAAATTCCATTATTAAGAAGAAAACTAGGAATTGTTTTTCAAGATTTTCAGCTTCTGACAGATAGGACTGTTGAAGCAAACTTAGAATTTGTTTTAAAAGCTACAGGCTGGAAAAATAAAAACCAAATTAAAGATAAAATTGCATACGTCTTAGAGAGTGTTCATCTTGAAAACGTAAAAGGTAAATTACCGTTTGAACTATCAGGCGGAGAACAACAACGCGCTGTTATTGCCAGAGCACTACTAAACAATCCAGAGATTATCTTAGCTGACGAACCAACAGGAAATCTTGATCCAAATAAAGCAGAAAAAATTATTCAGCTACTAAAAGAAATAAATCAGAAAGGAACTACAGTTTTAATAGCTACACATAATTACTCAATTATAAAAAAACATATATCAAGGACTTTAAAGTGCGTAGACAAAAAATTGATTGAAATAGATCCTAAAACACTTTAAATATGAACGGATTTAAAAATAATTATTGCCTTAAAAATCTAAATTCATTTGGTGTTAACGCAAAATCAAAATTTTTTAAATCTTTCAGTTCAGAAAATGATTTAGTTGAAATCATGAGCTCTAAAACATTTGAGGAAAATAAAATACTTATTTTAGGTGGCGGTTCAAATATATTATTTACAAAAAACTTTGATGGATTAATTTTACAAAATAAAATTAATTTAATTTCAATTATTGATGAAGATGATCTTACAACTACGGTGGAAGTCGGGGGCGGTGTAAACTGGCATGATTTTGTTCTTTGGAGTGTAAACCGGAATCTATCTGGGATTGAAAATTTAGCTCTTATTCCGGGTAGTGTTGGTGCTAGTCCAGTACAAAATATTGGTGCCTATGGCATGGAGGTAAAAGATACAATAACAAAAGTACATACTTTTGATATTGCCCAAGGAACCAAAAAAATATTTAACAATAAACAATGTAAATTTAACTACAGAGACTCAATTTTTAAATCTGAACTAAAAAATAAAAAAGTAATTACTAAAGTTGAATTTAAATTATCAAAGACTGCACTAAATATTATATCATATGGTAACATTGAGAAAGAGTTAAAAAAAGATCCTTCCCCAATGAATATTGCAGAATTAATTATTAAAATAAGGCAACAAAAATTACCTGATCCAATAAAAATTGGTAATAGCGGGAGTTTTTTTAAAAACCCTGTTATATCTTTACTTAAGTTTAAAAAAATCAAGAAAAAATTTCCTGAGATAATATCATATAAAGTAACGGAAAATAAAATTAAAATTGCTGCTGGCTGGCTAATTGAAGATTCCGGACTTAAAGGACATAGAGAAGGTGATGCGGGAGTTCATAAAAATCAAGCACTAGTCTTAGTAAATCACGGAAAATCAACTGGAAAAGAAATACTATCTCTTAGCAACATGATAAAAGATGTAATTTTTAAAAAATATGATGTAATGCTTGAAACAGAAGTAAATATCATCTAAATGAACAGTGAAAAACTACAAGAAAAAATAAGAATTAACTTTCCTTTTCAAGCTACAAATGAACAGAATGATATTATTACAGATATTTCAGAATTTATCACAACTATAGGAAATAGAAGTATTTATGTACTTAAAGGATATGCAGGTACAGGAAAAACAACTTTAGTCTCTTCACTTGTAAAGTCGCTTCCGGTTGTAGCAAAACGCCATGTTTTAATGGCTCCAACTGGAAGAGCAGCAAAAGTTCTGGCAAAGTATTCTAAAAGAGCAGCAAGCACTATCCATCGAAAAATATATTGGATAAGGACCAATAAAAGTGGCAATACATTCATTACAAGAAAAGAAAACACTCACACTAACACTATCTTTTTTGTTGATGAAGCTTCAATGATTTCGGAAAATAATGAAAAAGCATTTGGAAATCGTTCACTTCTTGATGACTTAATTGAATATGTTTATGAAGGATTAGATTGTAAATTAATTCTTATAGGAGACACAGCTCAACTTCCCCCCGTTCATTTAGAAGTTAGTCCTGCATTAAACGAAGAAATTCTTGAAAGAAAATCTAACAAACAAATAATATCTAGAGAACTTACTGAAGTAGTCAGGCAAAAAGAAAACTCTCTTATTCTTAATAATGCAACTTTAATAAGAGAAAAAATTGCAAAGGAAGATTACACTTTTCCATCGATAATCACAAATAATGAAGTAATTAGAATCAATACCGGAGAGGATCTTCAAGACGCTTTAGAGTCAGCATATAGTAATAATGGAATAAATAATACCTCTGTGATTTGCAGGTCAAATAAGAGAGCAAATCTCTACAATCAACAAATAAGAACAAAAATAAGATGGCAAGAAAATGAGATCTCATCTGGAGACATGCTGATGGTTGTTCGAAATAATTATTTCTGGCTTGATGAGAGCAGTAAAGCCGGATTCATTGCTAATGGAGATATAATTATGGTAACTAAAATTAACGAAACTATTGAAAGATATGGATTTCGATTTGCAAGAGCTAGTGTTGAAATGGTTGATTATCCAAAGGAAAAAAACTTAGATTTATTACTTTTATTAGACACTCTGACAAGCGAAAGTCCAACAATTAGTTATGATCAGTATCAAAAACTTTATAAAGAAATAAGTAAAGATTATAAAGGACAAAAAGAAATAAATAAAAAGATAAAAGAAGATGAATTCTTTAATGCCTTACAAATTAAGTTTGCATATGCTATAACATGTCATAAATCACAAGGAGGTCAATGGGAAAACATATTTGTCGATATGGGTTACTTTACAGATCAAATGCTAGATAAAGCATATCTCAGATGGCTTTATACTGCAATTACTAGAGCAACAAAGAAACTATACTTAATAAACTTTAATGATAATTTTTTTTAAATTTAATTTAACGTCTAAAATCTATTTATTATTGCGTTTAAAATCTTACTTGGCCTCATTGATTTAATAATATTTTTTTCATTAGGATAGTAATATCCATCAATATCTTCCGCATTTCCTTGTGCACTTGCTAGTTCTGAACAAATTTCATATTCATTCTCTTTAAAATCATTATGTAAAGATTTAAAAGAATCTCTAAGTTCTTTATCTTGATGTTGTAAAGATAATTCTTCAGACCAATAAAGAGCTAAATAAAAATGTGACTCTCTATTATCGATTTCCCCAACTTTTCGTTTTGGAGATTTATTATTCTTAAGTAATTTTTCAATCGCGTTATCTAATGTAAATGCAAGGATATTAGCTTTTGAATTATTATTATTCTCAGCTAAATGCTCTAAAGACACTACAATAGCCATAAATTCTCCTAAAGAATCCCATCTTAAATGACCTTCTTCAACAAATTGCTGGACATGTTTTGGAGCAGATCCTCCAGCTCCAGTTTCAAACAATCCTCCACCATTCATTAGCGGAACAATAGAAAGCATCTTAGCAGAAGTTCCTAACTCCAAAATAGGAAATAAGTCTGTCAAATAATCCCTCAACACATTTCCAGTAACAGAAATAGTATCTTCACCTAATGCAATTCTCTCAAGTGTATAGACACATGCATTGTAAGGATCTAATATCTTAATGTCAAGATTATTTAACTCAAAATCGTTAAGATATCTATTAACTTTCTTTATAACTTCAAAATCATGTGATCTATTTTTATCTAACCAAAAAATAGTTGGCCACTTTGTAACTTGAGCTCTTCTTACTGCAAGTTTTACCCAATCTTTAATTGGCGCATCTTTAGTTTGACACATTCTCCATATATCCCCTTGCTCAACAGCATGTTCAGTTAATACATTGTCTTCCTGATCAATTACTCTAACAATACCAGAAGAAGAAATTTCAAAAGTTTTATCATGAGAACCGTATTCTTCTGCTTTTTGCGCCATTAAACCAACATTGGGAACAGTACCCATTGTGCTTGGATTAAAGGCACCATTTTTTTTACAAAATTCTATAGTCGCAGAATAAATAGATGCATACGAACTATCAGGAATAACTGCCTTAGTATCTTTTGTACTATTGCTAGCATCCCACATCTGACCAGAATTTCTGATCATAGCAGGCATAGAAGCGTCAATAATAACATCTGAAGGCACATGTAAATTTGTGATACCATTAAAAGAATCAACCATAGCTAAATCAGCATTTTCTTTCATTACTAATTTTATATCGTTGTTTATATCATTTCTTTCTTTTTCTGGTAATGTTTCAATTTTATTTATCAAATCACCAAATCCACTTTTGAAATCAACATTTAAATCATTAATCAATGTCTTATGTTGATTAATTAAACTTTCAAAATACACACTTACAACATGTGAAAATATTATTGGATCTGATACCTTCATCATTGTCGCTTTCAGATGAAGAGAAAGTAAAATATCCGATTCTTTTGCATCTTTGATTTCAATTTGGAGAAAATTAAGTAAGGATTTCTTACTCATAAATGAGGTGTCAATTATTTCTCCTGCTAAAAGTGAAATATTATCTTTAAGTAAAGATTTTATGCCATTATTATTCTCAAATTCTACCCTTACAGTTTTGGCATTCTCTATACAAAGTGACTTTTCATTATGAAAAAAATCACCTTCTTTCATTGTAGCTACATGAGTTCGTGAATTTGAACTCCAATTTCCCATAAAGTGTGGATTTGATTTTGCAAAGTTTTTAACTGCATTTGGAGCTCTTCTGTCAGAATTACCTTCTCTAAGAACTGGATTAACAGCTGAACCCTTTATTTGATTATACTTAGCAACAATTTCTTTATCCTTATCATTAGAGATTGATTTAGGGTAAGAAGGAATAAAGAAACCTTTCTTTTGCAGTTCTAATATTGCAGCTTTCAGCTGAGGTAGAGAAGCAGATATATTTGGTAACTTGATAATATTTGCATCTTCAGTTTTAACAATTTCTCCAAGATTCGACAATGCATCTTCAGTATGTTGATTAATATCAATACATTCTGGAAATGCAGCCAAAATTCTAGCTGCTAATGAAATATCCATTACTTCAATATCTATATTTGCTTTTTTAGAAAAAGATTTAATTATGGGCAATAACGAATAAGTAGCCAACATTGGGGCTTCATCAGTTTTTGTGTAAATTATCTTAGATTTATTATTTTTCATATTATCTTAATTATATTCATTTATTAATAACCAAATACCTCTTCTAAAGTTAAGTGTTTAATCTCTCCATACTCTTTTAATACGCTAAGATCCAAATCGCTTTTTGCCCCCAGTACCATAACCACTCTATTACGGTTTGCAATATGAGAATTATGAAAATCGTTTAAGCTATCCACATTAAATGCTTGAACTTGGTTATATAAATCAGTTCTCATATCGTAGTTAACACCCTGTTCTTGCGCTTTTTCATATTCAGACAAAACTTTTGATTTTGTCAATCTTTCCGTTCTAATTCTTTGTATTATAGCTTCTTTAGCGTTATTCATATTAGTTTCTGCTTTTGGCATTTCATCTAATAACTCTGACATCCCACTCATTGCTTCAGATAACTTATCTACCTGTGTTCCAATGTAACTCATTAAATAATGTGATGAATTTGTGTCTTTTGGTATTGTATATGTTGAATATACAGAATACGCTAAGGCTTTTGATTCTCTCAACTCTTGAAAAACTATAGAACTCATACCACCACCAAAATATTCATTGTGAAACTTAATTTTAGAAAATTCACTCATATTCAGCTTACTTCCTTTAGACAACATTATTACTTCGGCTTGCTTCATATCATAATCAACTACATAAACAATTGGCTTTTGTAAATCTAATTCTTTATATTCTTTCTTTTTAGGTAAAGGATTTAGATCTGATTTATTAAAATGTATATTCTCTAATTTAATTTTTAAATCAGAAATGTTTTCAGGACCATAATAAGAGATCCTGTGTTTATACAATAGCAAATCATTTATTGATTTTAATAAATCTTTAGATGTTAAATTACTTATATCCTCTGCAGACAACACATTTGTATAAGATGATGTAGGTCCATATTTTGCATAGTTAACTAATGCTTTAAATAAAATAGTTTGTTTATTTAACTTTGCATCTGCTCTTTCCTTAATTTTATTAGATTTTAAAGCTATTAAAGCTTCCTCATCAGCGATTACATTAGCAAGAAAATTCTCAAAAAACATGATTGATTCATCAAATTTATTGGCGAGACCACTTAATGTAATTCTGGTTTTATCAGATGAACTACTCATACTTAAATCACAACCTAACCTATAAAATTCTTCTTGTTTTCTAGATGGAGAAATTTCAGATGTACCTAAAAATTTCAAATAATCAACCGCAAATTTCAGTTTATTGTCATGATCAGTACCTATATCAAAAATATAACTTAATCGGAATCTGTTATTCTCAGTATTTTTCTTATAAATTAAAGGCAGTTCTCCAATATTAGTTTTCTCTATAATCTCATCAAAATCAAGAAATACAGGATTAATATCTTCAACCTCTTCAGTTAATAACTTAATTAAGAAATCAGATTGATCTACTCGGTTCAATTGTACAGGTGTTATATCAGGTTTATCTACCTTAACAGATGTCTTATCTATTCCATATCTTTTGTAGGTTACAACATAATTTTCATTATAATTTTCCTTAGCAAAATCAATAATATCTTGCTTTGTAATAGATTCTAAATCAGATATTTCTTTATTATAATCCTCCCATGAAATATCTAAGATAAATGCCTCAACAAACTCATTTGCTCTACCACTGTTACTTTCAAATTTTTTAATTTGATTTAACTTTAGATCAGAAATTATGGCGTCAACTAACCATTGCTCAAAATTTCCATCTTTAATCTCTTCTATCTGATTTAATAAAAGAGCTCTTACTTCTTCTAATGTCTGCCCCTGCTTTGGACTTCCATATAATGTGTGCATGGAATAATCCTTTAGAACATAAGGAAAACTACCACCACTAATTATTTTTTGAGTTTGATTTAAGTTCAAATCAATTAAGCCTGCAGTTGAATTAGCTAAAACCATATCTATCATTGTTAGTATTTTGGAATCATTTGAATTTGCTCCTTCAAATCTAAATCCAACAAAAAGACTTTCTGCTTCTGGCCCAAAAACTTCTTTAATCACAGTTTTTTTAATTGGACTTTCTTTATAAACATTAAAAATTGGGTCTTCCTTTCTTTCAAATTTACTCCAATATTTTTGAATTAATCTAATAGTCTCATCGTAGTCAAAATCACCCGACAAGCAAATTGCCATGTTGTTAGGAACATAGTATTTATTAAAGTATGCTCTTATCTCTTTTAAAGATGGATTTTTTAAATGTTCAACAGTTCCTATAGTTGTTTGCTGACCATACTGATGGTTAGGAAACAGCCCATCAAATAAAGATTCAAACAACTTGCTTCCATCACTATCTCTATTTTTTTCTTCATAAACAGCCTCTAGTTCTGTATGAAACAATCTAAACACAGGATAACGGAACCTTTCAGACTCAAGTTTCAACCAGTTCTCAAGTTGATTAGATGGGATATCGTTAATATATACTGTTTTTTCAAATGAAGTATACGCATTTGTTCCTTTTGCACCTATACCTAAAGCCATCTTGTCGTATTCATTAGCAATAGCATATTTCGCCGCTTCTGCTGAAATAGAATCAATCTTACGATAAATTCTTTCTCTGTTAGCTGTATCAGTCATTGCAACAGTCCTGTACTGTTCATATAGGGCTTCAATTTCTTCAATTAAAGGACCTTCTTTATTAAAATCAAGTGATCCAAAAACATCAGTTCCTTTGAATAACATGTGTTCTAAATAATGTGCTAGGCCTGTTGCATTTTCAGGATCATTTTTACTTCCTGCTCTAACAGCAATATTAGTCTGTATTCTTGGAGCATCGTCGTAAGAAGTAAGATAAACTTTAAGCCCATTTTCAAGAGTATATATCCTAGCTTTAAGAGGGTCACCTATTACTTCCTCATAGTTGTTTTCAATTTTATTCATTTGATTTTTTAGATTTACAACAAAATATGCTGTAGCAAAGATTAGTAATGATATCGTTATTATTTTTTTAAATTTCATGAAAATCTTTAATTAGTAGTCAGAATCAAGTCCGAGTGAAAGTCTAAGACTATCTAAACTTGAATTATTTTCAAGCATCTTATTAAATTTGTCTTTATTTGTATATGGTGTTGCACTCTTTTCACCTTCAATTACTTTTGTAATTATTTCTATATGATCATTTGTTAATTTGTTTCTTAGGTACTCTAAAATTTTATATTTCTCTTCTAATATTATTTCCGTCTGCGCAGCATTGCTCAAAGATAATTCAATAACATTGTTCTTTAATAATCTAGGTTCATGCAATGATAATGCAATTGCTAAATTAGACTTGCCTTGATCTTTTACAAAAGAAATTAAAGTCTTCCAATGTAAAATTAAAGATTGATAAGACAGTTCAGATGATCTGAGATTTGAAACTATCTTTTCACTTGATTTATCTATGTTACTTTCCTCTGTCAAACTATTAATTGAAATTAACGTTGTTTTCTTATTTACATCAAGAATAATTTCTGTGTTTTCAGTAGTTTTGTTTTGGATTAAACTTTGATCTAGAGAACTTTTTTGAGATATCTTATCAGGTTTTTTTAAGTCAGATGTTAATTCCATAACATTTACTTTTTCATCAGTATTTTTAATACTAATATCGTTTTTCGATTTATGAGAACTAATTACAAAATTTTTAGATTTTTTTTTTTGACTATTAGTTGTTTCAATAGAAGAAATTCTCATTAGAGTAAATTCAACCAGTAATCTTTGGTTATTTGTGGTTTTGTATTGCACGTCACATTCATTACAAATTGATAGTGCAGATAAGATAAAATTTAGATTACATTTACTAGACTGTTGAATATATCTAGATTTTAAAACATCACCTTTTTCAAAAAGAGTGCTAGTTTTTTCATTCATCGAGACAAGGATATCTCTAAAATGTGAAGCTAAACCATTAATAAAATGATGACCATCAAATCCATTTTCTAAAATCTCATTATATGAAATTAATATTTGATTTATATCATTTTCCAATAAGCAATCAGTAATTCTAAAGTAGTAATCATAATCTAAAATGTTTAAATGTTTTATGACACTTTTATATGTTAGATTCTTGTTTGAAAAAGAAACTAAACGATCAAAAAAAGATAGTGCATCCCTCAAAGCTCCATCAGCCTTCTGAGCAATAAGATGTAGAGCTTCCGTATCTGCATTTATATTTTCATGTTCAGCTACATAACTTAGGTGAGAAGCTATATTAGAAATGCTTAATCTTTTAAAGTCAAATATCTGACATCTAGAAAGAATTGTAGGTATAATTTTATTCTTTTCAGTAGTGGCTAAAATAAATTTAGCATGCGATGGAGGCTCTTCAAGTGTTTTTAGAAATGCATTAAACGCTGATGTTGATAGCATATGAACCTCATCGATAATATAAATATTGTATTTACCAACTTGCGGTGAAAATCTAACTTGTTCAACTAAATTTCTAATATCGTCTACAGAATTATTAGATGCTGCATCAAGTTCATGAATGTTGAAAGATGTATTTTTATTAAAAGACAAACAAGATTCACATTCATTACAAGCTTCATTATCAGATGAGATATTGAAACAGTTTATAGTCTTAGCCAAAATTCGTGCACAAGAAGTCTTTCCAACACCTCTTGGACCACAGAATAAAAATGATTGTGCTAAAAGATTAGACTGAATTGCATTTTTTAGTGTCAAAACAATGGATGATTGTCCAACAACAGCATTGAAAGAGGATGGCCTGTACTTTCTAGCAGAAACTATAAAATCAGTCATAATATTTTTTTAAAAAAAATAGAATACAAACTTAATATTAATTGTAAAATATTAATCAATAATTCTATCTAATTAAAAAGCGATATAAATTACTATATATTGGATGTTTTTATTAAATTTGCGGCCCACATTTAACAAATGAATTAATAATAAAACAACTAAAAAATGAATACTTACGAAACTGTTTTCATAATGAATCCCGTTTTATCTGAAGATCAGATAAAGGAAACAGTAAAAAAATTTGTTGACTACATTAAGTCAAAAAAAGGTACTATAACTCAAGAGGAAAATTGGGGCCTTAAAAAACTAAAATATACTATTCAAAAGAAAAAAACAGGTTTCTACTACTTAATAGAATTCCAATCTAATGGCGAGATAATAAACGATTTCGAAGTTGAATTCAAAAGAGATGAAAGAGTTATTAGATGGCAAACTATAAAACTTGAAAAATTTGCTTTAGAATACGCAGACAGAAGAAAAAAGAAATTAAGTACTAAAACAAAAGCAAATTAATTATGGCAAAGACAGATGTTAAATATTTGAATCCTGTAGATATTGAATTAAAAAATCAAAATAAATATTGCCGTTTTAAGAAAATGGGAATTAATTATATTGATTACAAAGATCCTGATTTTTTAATGCGATTCTTGAATGCACAAGGAAAAATATTACCAAGAAGAATAACTGGAAATTCATTAAAATTCCAAAGAAGATTGGCAGTAGCAGTTAAAAGAGCAAGACAAATCGCCCTATTACCTTATGTTGCTGACAACTTAAAATAATCTTAATACGATACTAAATCATGGATATTATACTTAAAGAAAACGTAGAAAAATTAGGTTTCAAAAATGAAATCGTTACAGTTAAAAATGGCTATGGGAGAAATTTTCTTATTCCTCAAGGGCTAGGGATTTTAGCAAGTGAATCAGCTAGAAAAATTTTAGCTGAGAACTTAAAACAACAAGCAAAAAAAGAAGAGACTGAAATAAATGCAGCTAACAAAATTGCTACTGAATTGCCAAAACTAGATATCGTTTTAAAAGCAAATGTTGCAGAAGGAGGAGCAAAACTTTTCGGTTCAATTAAAACTATACATTTTACAGATGCAGTTTCAGCTTTAGGACATACTATTGACAGTAAATTTGTTAAGCTTCCAAAAATTAAAGAATTAGGTAATTTTGAAGCTGAAGTTAGACTTCATAGAACTGTTAGCATAAGTATTCCATTTAAAGTTATTGCTAAATAAATTACTTTAAACTTTACATTTATAAAACCAAACTAGTTTAGTTTGGTTTTTTTTTAAACAAAATATAACTCTAATTAAAGTAGAAATAAGTACAAAATAGTACCTTTGTATTACTTAAAATAAAATTATGGCGTTTGATATTGAAATGATAAAAAATGTTTACCAGAAATTTCCTGAAGCAGTTGATACAGCAAGGAAACTAAAAGGAAAACCTTTAACACTAACTGAAAAAATTTTATACTCACACCTCTGGTCAAAAAAGATGAATCAGGAATTTAAACGAGGTGTTGATTATGTTGATTTTGCTCCAGATAGAGTAGCAATGCAGGATGCTACTGCTCAGATGGCTTTACTTCAATTTATGCAAGCTGGTAAGAAAAAAGTGGCTGTTCCTTCAACCGCTCATGCTGACCATTTAATACAAGCAAAAATAGGAGCAACAAAAGATCTTCAAAACGGAATTAATCAAAATAATGAAGTATTTAATTTTCTTTCTTCAATATGTGACAAATATGGAATTGGATTTTGGAAACCTGGAGCTGGAATAATACATCAAGTAGTTTTAGAAAACTATGCTTTTCCTGGCGGAATGATGATTGGAACAGATTCTCACACAGTTAATGCTGGTGGACTTGGAATGGTAGCAATTGGTGTAGGAGGTGCAGATGCAGTGGATGTCATGGCCGGAATGCCTTGGGAATTAAAATTCCCAAAATTAATTGGAGTTAAATTAACAGGGAAATGTTCTGGATGGACTTCACCAAAAGATGTAATATTCAAAGTGGCAGGAATATTAACAGTTAAAGGAGGAACTGGA
>NYTT01000100.1 GCA_002683775.1 Flavobacteriales bacterium | reverse complement strand
ATATCCAGTGTATTATCTAAAAGTTCCTACAATTCAATTTATAAAACAGCTCTTACTCATAAATCTTATGATGAAAAGGATAACAATGAAAGATTAGAGTTCTTAGGAGATGCGATATTATCATCTGTAATATCTGATTTTCTTTTTTTGGAAAAGAAAAATCATGTAGAGGGTGTTTTGTCTCAAAAAAGATCAATTATCGTAGGACGTAAACATTTAAATTTAGTTGGTGAAAAAATTATACCTTCTGATAAAATAATTTCTAATTTAAAATTAGTTCCAAAAAGTGTTTTTGGAAATACTTTGGAGGCTATTATTGGAGCTATATATATAGACAAAGGTCTAAAAGCAACAAAGTTATTTATTAAAGAATACATATATAATTCAGAATATTTAAACAGCTTATCTGATATAGACTTTAAAAGCCAACTGCTTACTCGTAGTCAAAAAGAGAAGTTTATTATCGAGTATAGGCTCGAAAAAAAAGAAGGCTTAGAGCACGCAAAATTTTTTTTAGTTTCAGTGTTTATTAATGGCAAAAAATCTGCAGAAGCAAAGGCATCTTCCATAAAGGAGGCAGAACAAAGAGCATCTAAAAAAATTATTAATAGTGTATTTTAGCAATTATGAAAAGGCATTATATTTTGGAATGTGAACATAGTTTTGATTTTGTAGTTCTAGCAATAAATAGTCATTCTAAAGCTTACAAACTATGTTGGAAATTAAATTTAATAGAAGGAGTAAATTTTGCGTTAACTGATGCGCATAGAATTGATGATGACTTATTTGTTAATAGATATAAATCACACGCTCCTGATGGTGTAAAACTCAATTTATTATCAAACTTATCAAAAAAGGGATATTTGATTCCATCACAAAAAACCATTAACTATTTCTTAATTATAAGTACCTTTGACTGGAATATAATAAAGAATGATTTTTTAATTAAACTAAAATCAATTGACGACATTTTACTTGTCTACGAATTTGATTTACAAAAAGAGAAAAATTGTAACAGATTTATAATTTATGATTAGAAAGACTAAAATAATAGCAACTATTGGCCCCTCAACATCTTCAAAAGAGATGTTAAGCGCTATAATGAAAAAAGGAGTAAATGTTTGTAGGTTAAATTTCTCACATCTTGAGCATAGTATAGCGGAAAAAATTATTTACGACATAAAAGAATTAAATAAACAAAACGGAACACACACAGCAATTTTAGCAGACTTGCAGGGTCCTAAAATTAGGGTAGGTGATTTTGCCAAACCTTTAAATTTAAAAAAAGGTCAAACTATTGAGTTTTCTACAAAAAAAAGAAAAGGTGCAGTTTATATTAATTATCAAGAATTTGCTAGAGATGTAAAGGTAAATGACAGCGTGCTTCTAGATGATGGTAAAATTGTACTTAAAGTACAACGTTCTAATAATATAGATACTGTTATTTTAAAAGTTGAATTTGGCGGGATTCTACATTCTAGAAAAGGAGTTAATCTACCTAACACAAGCATATCTCTTCCTTGCCTTACTAAAAAAGATTTATTAGATTTAAAATTTATTTTAAATCAAGATATTGAATGGGTTGGACTTTCTTTTGTAAGAAAATCAAAAGATGTATTAGATCTTAAAAAAAAGCTAAAACTAAAAAAATCTACTGTAAAAATTATTGCAAAAATTGAAAAACCTGAAGCAATAAGAAATATAGATGATATAATTGATGTCACAGATGCTATAATGGTAGCAAGGGGAGATTTAGGAGTTGAAGTCCCCCCTCAAAAAGTGCCTGTTTATCAAAAAATGATAGTTAATAAATGTATTTCTAAATCAAGACCTGTAATTATAGCAACTCAAATGCTTGAAAGCATGACTTTGTCACCATCTGCTACACGAGCTGAAGTTAATGATGTTGCAAATTCTGTAATTGATGGAGCTGATGCTCTAATGTTAAGTGGAGAAACATCTGTAGGAAAATTTCCCTTAAAGGTTGTAGATACTATGCGTAAAATTATACGTGATATTGAGTATAGTAAACATAATATTTCAAAAAATATTATAGCTAGAGATCCTTTACAGGACTCAAGATTTCTAAGTAATTCTATTTGTTTGAATGCTGTCCAAATTGCCGAACAAGTAAAAGCAAAGGCTATTATTACAAACACATATTCTGGATATAATTCAATAAAGGTATCAAGTTTTCGGCCACATGCTTTTATTTATGTTTTTACAAATAACCAAAAGATACTTAATTCATTAAGTTTAGTGTGGGGAGTGCAGGGTTTTTATTATGAAGGTGGACAGACTACAAGTTCAACAATTAAAGACACTAAAAAAATATTAAGAAAACTAAAATATCTAAAAAAAGGTGATTTAGTTATAAATATAGCAAGTATGCCTGCAAGAGAAAAAGGCATGACTAATATGATGAAATTAAGTAAAATTTAATAAAATAATAATGATAAATATAAACTTATTATCAGAAATTTGTGAGATTTCTGGCGCTCCAGGACATGAACAAAAAGTAAGAGAGATAGTTCTAAGAGAAATAAAACCCTTAGTTGATGAAATAAAAATTGACAATATGGGAAATGTTGTCGCTGTAAAAAAAGGAAAAGAAAGTAAACGGGTAATGATAGGAGCACATATGGATGAGATTGGCTTTATTGTTACTCATATCGATGATAAAGGTTTTGTTTATTTTCATACTTTAGGAGGGTTTGATCCAAAAACACTAACTGCACAAAGAGTTATCATTCACGGGAAAAAAGATATCATAGGTGTGATGGGAGGTAAGCCAATTCATTTGATGAGCGTTGCTGACAGGGCAAAGGTCCCAACTATAAAAGATTATTTTATAGACACTGGCAGAACTAAAGAAGAACTTGAAAAAGTTATTTCTGTTGGAGATACAATCACAAGAAAGAGTGAACTTTTGGAAATGGGAGACTGTATAAATTGTAAATCTTTAGATAATAGAGTTTCAGTATTTATTTTAATAGAAATGTTAAGAGAAATGAGTAAAAAGCCTTTTTATGATGTATATGCAGTTTTTACCGTACAAGAAGAAATCGGCATACGAGGAGCAAATGTTTCATCAATGGATATTAATCCTGATTTTGGGTTTGGTTTAGATACTACTATCGCATGGGACACTCCAGGATCTACCAAGCAAGAGCAAGTTTCTTCTTTGGGTGATGGTGCTTGTATTAAGGTAATGGATTCAGCCACCGTTTGCGACTATAGAATGGTTGCGTATATGAAAGAGATCTCAAAAAATAAAAAACTAAAAACACAATTAGAGATTTTGCCAGCTGGTGGAACTGATACAGCTGGAATTCAAAGAATGAATCCAGGAGGCAGTATTGCTGGCGCTGTATCTATACCTACTAGACATATACATCAATCTATTGAAATGGTACACAAAAAAGATGTAAGAGGGGCTATTGATTTATTAAGGCACTCAGTTGAGAACTTACATACTTACAACTGGGATTTTAGATAATTAAGGTTAAAGTAAAGATATAAGATGCTTTATTTGCTAGCTTAATTGATTAAATTGTTGTAAAAAACGCTGATCATTTTCATAAAATAAACGAAGATCTTTTACCCCATACTTTAGCATTGCAATTCTTTCAATTCCCATTCCAAATGCGTATCCAGCATATTTTTTTGAATTTATACCACAGTTTTCTAAAACATTAGGATCTACCATTCCGCATCCTAAAATTTCAAGATAGCCAGTATTTTTACATACATTACACCCATTACTATTGCAGATATTACAACTTACATCAACTTCAGCGGATGGCTCCGTAAACGGAAAGTATGATGGTCTTAATCTAATTTTTGTCTTTTCTCCAAACATCTCTTTTGCAAAATATAATAAACATTGTTTAAGATCTGCAAAACTTACATTTTCATCTATAAACAAGCCCTCAACTTGATGAAAAATACAATGTGCCCGAGCTGATATAGCCTCATTTCTATAAACTCGCCCAGGAGATAAAGTTCTTATAGGTGGAGTGTTGTTTTCCATATGTCGAACTTGCACTGACGAGGTATGAGTCCTAAGTAAAATATCAGGATCCGTTTGTATAAAGAACGTGTCTTGCATATCACGTGCAGGGTGTTCAATAGGCAAGTTAAGTGCTGAAAAATTATGCCAATCATCTTCAATTTCTGGCCCTTCAGATATAGTAAATCCAATTCTATTAAATATATCAATTATTTGATCTTTGATCATTGATATAGGATGTTTACTTCCAATACTATCTAAAAAAATTGGTCTTGATGTATCAATATTTTCTGCCGATTTTAAAGCAATAAAACTGTCTTTGTATAAATCAATTTTGAGCTGAATATTTTTTTTAAGAAGATTAATTTTTTGTCCAAATTCTTTTTTATTTTGACTGGGGATATCTTTTAAAATTTTAAAAAGTTCATTCATTTCACCTTTTTTACCTAAATATTTGAGGCGAAAACTTTCTACCTCTACTTTAGAATTTGGGTGAAATATTTCTACTTCATTAAGTAAGATTTTAACTTTTTCTATCATAATAATAATTTGTATATCTTTACCAGTCTAATTACAAATTAACAATAATTATGCGAAGTATAAATTTTAAATCAGCTTTAATCAGCTTCCTAATTGCTTTTTCTATTACTTTTTTTACAACAACATTCTCATCATGTAAAAAAGCGAATGATACTATTGGAATAATTATTGTTAAAGATTCTAATGGGAATACAGTTTCTGGTGCCACCGTTATTTTACATCAAGATGGTTTAATTAGCCCACAAGGAAATAGCACAAATTCTGAACTGCGTAAAACTAGCTTTACTGATTCAAATGGAAGAGCTGAGTTTACATATCAGTTAGAAGCAATTTTTCAAGTTGATGTCGAAAAAGTTGATGGGAACAATACGTATTCGGGATCAAATATTATAAGACTATTAAAAGAAAAAACAGTTACTCAAATAGTTGAAATTAATTAAGATAATTAATAATTGCCTTCTTAATAAGATTCTGTTGCTCCAACTCTGATAAATTTTCAAGTGCCTTTATCTCAATGTAGTGTGGCCACCCGTCTTTATCTATACTGTCGAATTTGTAATAACCATAATTGCTAAGTAATTTACATATTGCAACATGTAACACATTTATTTTTTCGTCTCGATCATATCTTTTTACTCCGAAATTTAGTTCTTGTACCCCAATAAGATATAAGATCCCCTTTAAAGACATTTCATCTTCAAACTCATTTTCTAACTTTAAAATAAGTGCATCCCATCTTTTTTCTAGCTCTTTCATTATACAAAAGTAAAGTTTTTTAATATCTTTATAACATGAATTATATTGATGTTATTATATCCATTGCAGTTTTGTACGGAATTTTCAAAGGTTTTACAAATGGCATAATTAAAGAGATTACAAATATTGTATCAGTTTGTCTTGCTATTTATTTAGGATTTCATTTTTCATCTATAATAGAACCTTATTTAAAAACCAATTTTTTAAGTAGTTATGAAAATATCGTTCCGTTATTTGCATTTTTAATTGTTTTTATAGTCATAATAGTAATTATCAAATCAATAGGAGAGTTAATCGATAGACTTACTAAATTATTGGCTCTTGGTCTTGTCAGTAGATTTTTAGGTGCAATTTTTGGAATGGTGAAAGTTCTAATAATTTGTTCATTCTTTCATTTTATTGCTATAAAATTCGGCGTCTTAAATGATGAACACCAAAAAAATTCTGTTCTAATAAAGCCATTACAGCAAGTATATTATCTAATAATTCCGGAAATCAATAAACAAAAAAATGATTTTTGGCAAAAAGCAAATGAAAATACAGAAAGGCTTAAAGAAGAATTTGATAAAAAAATTAATCAAGAATAGCTTCAACACCAGGTAATTTTTTGCCTTCTAAAAATTCTAACATTGCACCACCTCCTGTAGATAAATATGTTATATCCTTACTAAATTTAAATTGATTCACTGCAGATACAGAATCTCCGCCTCCAACTAAAGAAAAAGCTCCATTTTTAGTCGCTCTACAAATTGCCTTACCTACCAGTTTAGTGCCAGCTTGAAAGTTTTTCATTTCAAAAACTCCCATAGGGCCATTCCATACTATTGTTTTAGATTTTAAAATAATTTCTGAAAATTTTTCAATTGATTTAGCACCAATATCCAAACCCATATGTTCTTGATTTATATTAGAGATATTTGATTTAATTATTTTTGCATCATTATTAAACCTATTTGCATTCACTGAGTCAATAGGTAAAATTAAGTTCACCCCTTTCTCTTGAGATTCAGCAATTAATTTTCTTGCTAAATCCAACTTGTCATCTTCAACTAGAGATTTACCTATACTTCCACCAATTGCTTTAGCAAAAGTATATGCCATTCCACCCCCGATTATCAAGTTATCTACTTTATTAAAAAGTGATTGAATTACATCAATTTTCCCTGATATTTTAGCTCCCCCAATTATTGCTGTAAATGGTCTTTTTGGATTTTCTAGTGCTCTTTTTAAATTCTCAAGTTCTTTATAAAGTAATAGACCAAAAAATTTATTTTTTGGAAAGAAATTTGCAATAATTGCAGTTGAGGCATGTGATCTGTGAGCTGTCCCAAATGCATCATTCACGTATATATCAGCTAGATCAGATAGCTTCTTTGCAAATACAAAATCTCCTTGAGTTTCTTCTTTATAAAATCTTAAATTCTCTAAAACTAGGATATCTCCATTTTCCATATCATCAACATCTTTAGTTGTAGTATCTCCAATACAATCTCTACAAAAACTAACTTTCTTGTTTAGTAGAATTGAAAGTGAACTTACAACATGATGTAACGATAGCTTATCATCAAAACCATTTTTTGGCCTACCAAGGTGTGATATGAGTATTACCTTTCCGCCTTCTTTAGCTACTTTGTTAATAGTTGGCAATGCAGCAACAATTCTACTATTATCTGTAACATTAAAATTTTTATCTAAAGGCACATTAAAATCAACACGAATAATTACTTTTTTACCTCTTGTGCATATATCATTAATATTTTTCATAATGCAAACATAAAATAAATCTCAAATTAATAGCATTTTAGTTATATTTGAAATAATTATTTTTTCATGTTATTTAAAGATATCCAAGGCAACAATATAATTAAAAAGCAGTTAATAGATTCTGTTTTTAATGATAGGGTTAGTCATTCTCAGCTTTTAAATGGTAAATGTGGGAGTGCTAAACTTCACTTAGCCCTAGCTTATGCACAATATCTCAATTGTAGTTCAAGATTAAAAGAAGATTCTTGCGGTATCTGTTCATCATGTACAAAATATGTAAGTTTAACGCATCCAGATTTACATTTAATTTTTCCAGTAATTAAATCTAATTTGTCAAAGTTATCTATCAGTGATAATTTCGTTGATTTATGGCGCGATTACATATTAAACAATCCTTATGGTTCATTAAACGGATGGATTGACATTTTATCTTCTCAGACTAATAAACTTGCAACGGGGGGCATTTATAAAGAAGAAGCTAATGTATTACATAAGAAACTTGCATTTAAAAATTATGAAGCTCAGTACAGAGTAATTATAATCTGGATGCCTGAAAAAATGAATTTAGAATCTTCTAATTCTATGCTTAAATTACTTGAAGAGCCTCCAAAGGGAACGGTTTTTTTATTAGTTTCAGAAAATCTCGATTTACTTATTGCAACGATTAAGTCTAGATTACAGACCATTCAAGTACATGATTTTACTTTAGAAGATATGATTAATTATTTCCCTCATAAAGCTAAATCTGAAATTTTAAAAGTAAAAAAATTAACTAATTCGAGTTTAGGGAAAATGATTACTTATTTTCAAAATGATATTGAAGATGATAATTTCTTAGAAAATTTTACTTTATGGATGCGATATGTATATAAGGTTGACATAATAAACATATCAAATTGGGTAGATAAAATGTCACAAATCGGCAAAGTTAAACAGAGATTATTTTTGATTTATGCTACAAAAATGATTAGAGAATGTTTGATTATAAATTTATCAAGCAATTCTTTGTTAAGAGTTAATGAAGAGGAATATAAATTTGTAACAAAATTTGCATCATTTATTAACGAAGAAAATAGTATACCTATTTTTGAAACATTAGAACTAACAATTAAATCAATTGATAGGAATGCAGGTCCAAAAATTTTATTTTTTGAGTTATCTTTACAAATGATTAAATTTTTAAAAGTTAAAAGTAAATTTGTAAATAAATAACAATTATATGAGTTGTGGTAGTGGCGGAGGTTGTAGTACTTGTGAAGTTTCAGAAAATAGAGGATGTGGAGTAAGCTCTGTGTTTGACTGGCTATATCAAATTGATGCCCCTAAATCTGAAAGTTCAAATTTTGTTGAAGTACAATTTAAAGGAGATAGAAAAGATTTCTACATCAATAACGAGAGCTTAGATATTAAGCATGGCGATATTGTAGCAGTTGAAGGTGATAAATTTGGACATGATATAGGTAAAATTACAATGATTGGTGAATTAACAGCTCTTCAACTAGTAAGAAAAGGTAGGGATATAACTACAAACCCATTAAAAAGTATTTATCGAATTGCCACAGAAAATGATCTTATAAAATGGAAAGATGCAATTAATCAAGAAGGCTCTATTTTAGAAAAAGCAAAGAAAATCATCGAAAATTTTAAACTTGAAATGAAACTTTCTGATGTTGAGTTTCAGGGTGATAATACTAAAGCAACATTTTATTATACAGCAGATAAAAGAGTTGATTTCAGAGAATTAGTTAGAGAATACTCTAGTCAATTTAGATTAAAAGTTGAAATGAGACAAATTGGTGCTAGACAAGAAGCCGCTAAACTGGGCGGGATTGGGAGTTGTGGAAGAGAACTATGTTGTTCAACTTGGATGACCGAATTCCCTAATGTTTCTACGGGTGCTGCGCGCTATCAGCAATTATCAATAAATCCACAAAAAATATCTGGTCAATGTGGTAGGCTAAAATGCTGTTTAAATTTTGAGCTAGATGGGTACACTGAGGCCTTAAAAGAGTTTCCAAAATCAAGTAAAAAAATTGTAACTAAAGAAGGAGAAGCTAAATTTGTTAAGCTAGATGTGTTCAAAAAAGTTATGTATTATTTTAATGTCAATAATCCAACATCTGAACTTCTTGAATTGCCAGTTGCATCAGTTCAAAAGATATTAGAGTTAAATAAAAAAGGAGAAATACCAGAAAATTTTGATTCTTATATTAAAAATCAAATTGAGAGAGAGGTTAGCTTTGAAGATGCAATGGGCCAAGATAACATTAATAGGTTTGATAAAAAGCAGTTGAAAAAAACTAAGAAGAGGCCAGAAAGACGAGCGAATTTTAAAAAAAATAAAATAAAAGCTTCAGCAAAAAGAAAATCACAATAAAATGATGTTTAATTTAAAAACAATTTTTTGTTTTATTTTTCTTTCTTTTATTTTATCTGCATGTGAAAATAATACATACAAAAACTATTATTCATTTGAAAATGGTATTTGGAATACCGACACAGTTGTAAATTTTACTTTTCCAATAAATGACACAACAAAATATTATGATATAAGTCTAAAAATAAGACATACTGTATATTACGAATATCAGAACCTCTTTTTATTTTTAGATAACCTTAGCCAAGATACTGTTGAAATAATGTTAGCAGAAAAGAGTGGAAAATGGTTAGGAAACGGTATAAATGATATTAGAGAATTTGAATTTTTATTAGAGCAGAAAAAAAAATTTTTTGAACTTAAGAAATATACACTTTCTGTTGAACAAGCTATGAGGTATGGTAATTTAGAAAAGCTGAGAGATTTAAATCATATCTTAGATTTAGGAATAATTATTAAAGAGCATCATGAGTAAAACTGTAAAAATTATCTTATGGCTATGTACTTTAAGCCCATTTATTGCTTTGATATTTCTTATTACATTAACAATGTTTGGATTTTTTGGTAGTTTGCCTACAATAGATCAATTAGATAACCCAAACAACAATTTGGCAACTGAACTAATCTCTTCAGATAGCGTAGTTTTAGGTAAATATTTTTTTGAAAATAGAAGCCGTATTAGATTCGATGACTTAAACAAAAATTTAATTGATGCGTTAATAGCAACAGAAGACATAAGATTTAGAGAGCATTCTGGTATTGATGCGAGAGCTTTATTAAGAGCTTCATTCGGATTTTTAAAAGGTAAAAAAAGTACAGGAGGTGCAAGTACTATAACTCAGCAATTAGCAAAAATGTTGTTCACTGAATCCCCAAGTTCAGGACTGGATAGGTTGATGCAAAAAGTAAAAGAGTGGATAATTGCTGTTCAGCTTGAAAAACGTTATACAAAAAATGAAATTATCACCATGTACTTAAATAGATTTGATTGGGTTAATAATGCTGTAGGAATCAAATCTGCTTCTCAAGTATATTTTAATAAAAGTCCAATAAACCTAAACTTATTAGAGTCAGCAATGCTAGTTGGAATGTTAAAAAATCCAGCATTATACAATCCTAATAGAAGAATTTCTCAAACTGAAAGCAGAAGAAATGTTGTGCTTTCTCAGATGAGAAGATACAAATTTATTAATCAATTTACATTTGATAGCTTAAAAGTTATACCAATTAATCTAGATTTTAAAAGAGCCAGTCATAATGAAGGGTTAGCTCCATATTTAAGAGAATACTTAAGAGAAGAGCTTAAAAAATGGTGTGCATCACACAAAAAAGCAGATGGAAGCAATTATAATCTTTATACTGATGGCCTTAAAGTGTACACTACTATTAATTCACGTTTACAGACATTTGCTGAGCAAGCAATGCGCGTTCATATGTCTTCTCTACAAAAAGATTTTTATCATCATTGGAAAGGGTATACTAAAGCTCCATTCCCAGATGATTTTGAATGGGAACAAATCAATACTATTATTGATCAAGGAATGAAAAGATCTGAACGGTATAAGAAACTTAAAAGAGCAAAAAAACCTGAGACAGAAATTAGATCTATATTTAATACAGCAGTACCTATGACACTCTTTTCATGGGACGGTGAGTTAGATACAATTATGACCCCAAGAGATTCTATAAAATATAACAAGTTTTTTATTCACTCAGGCATGATGAGTATGAATCCCAAAAATGGGCATATTAAGTCATATGTTGGAGGTATTAATTATAAATACTTTAAATACGATCATGTCAAAGTTGGTAAACGTCAAGTAGGGTCTACATTTAAACCTTTCTTATATTCATTAGCTATTCAGGAGGGTTATACACCTTGCTATGAGGTCCCAAATATTCCTGTTGTATTTGATAAGAAAAGATGGAATTTAGAGAAAGACTGGGTGCCCAAAAATTCAGGGGATGAATATGATAATTTATCAATTTCCTTGAAATTTGGTTTAGCAAACTCTATTAACACTATTACTGCTTACATAATGAAACAATTAGGTCCACATGCCTTAGTTGATTTAACAAAAAAAATAGGTATTAAATCAAAACTACTAGCAGTTCCATCTCTTTGCCTTGGGACATTTGATCTTTCCGTATACGAAATGGTAGGAGCATACTCAACTTTTGTAAATAAGGGTATTTGGACTGAGCCAATTTTTATTACAAAAATAGAGGATAAAAATGGTGTTGTAATTGAAAATTTTTCTCCGAAAACTCAAGAAGCTATGAGTGAAGAAACTGCAAATACTATGGTTAGAATGCTTCAAGGTGTTGTGGATGGCGTGTATAGCCCAACTGCAGATAAAAAAGCTGGAACTGGAGTAAGGTTACGTTATAAATATCAATTTAAAAATGAAATCGGAGGTAAAACAGGAACAACTCAAAATCAATCAGACGGTTACTTTATGGGAATAACACCAAATTTAGTTACAGGTGTTTGGAGTGGATGTGAAGATAGATCGGCACATTTTAGAACTATTCAATACGGTCAAGGTGCAAATATGGCATTACCAGTTTTTGCAGAATATATGCAAAGAGTATACGCAGACTCATTATCTTCTAATGTTTTTCCTTTGGATTTCGATATTCCTGTTTCTGTAGATGACAAATTAGATTGTGATAATGAATTAAAAATTCAGTATGAGGATGAATTTGAATAATATTTTTTTAAAATGATAAATAAATTTGTAGAAAATATCGAGTTAGCTTTAGATGGAGTGAAAAGTAATATGACATTTATGTTTGGTGGATTTGGCCTTTCAGGTATTCCCGAGAATATAATTAAAGAACTTTCAAATAGAGAAGTAGATGGTTTGACGTGCATATCAAATAATGCTGGTGTAGATGAGTTTGGACTAGGCTTGCTACTTAAAAGAAAGCAAATAAAAAAAATGATATCTTCATATGTTGGGGAGAATGCAGAATTTGAAAGACAGATGCTATCTGGAGAATTAGAGGTTGATTTAATTCCACAAGGTACACTAGCTGAAAGATGTAGAGCGGGTGGTGCAGGAATACCAGCATTTTATACTCCAGCAGGTTATGGTACTGAGGTTGCAAAGGATAAAGAAGTTAGAATTTTTAATGGGAAACCCCATATCTTGGAGAATTCACTAGTTGCTGATTTTGCATTTGTAAAAGCATGGAAGGGTGATACTGCTGGCAATCTAATTTATAAAGGTACGGCAAGAAATTTTAATCCTCTTATGGCAATGGCGGGTAAAATTACTGTAGCAGAAGTTGAAGAGTTATATCCAGCTGGAGAATTGGATCCTAATCATATTCACACTCCAGGCATATTCGTTCAACGAATTATGCAAGGAGAAAATTATGAAAAAAGAATAGAGCAAAGAACAACAAGAAAGAGATAGTTATGGCTTTAGATAAAAATCAAATTGCAAAAAGAATTGCTCAAGAATTAGAGCATAATACATATGTGAATTTGGGAATTGGGATTCCAACATTAGTTGCTAATTATATACCTGAAGGCATTGATATTGAGTTTCAATCTGAAAATGGAGTACTTGGTATGGGGCCCTTCCCTTTTGAGGGAGAAGAAGATCCTGACCTGATAAATGCAGGTAAACAAACTATAACAACTTTAGATGGGGCAGTTTTATTTGATTCAGCGATCTCATTCGCTATGATAAGAGGACAACATGTTCAACTAACTGTCCTTGGAGCAATGGAAGTATCCGAAAAAGGAGATATTGCTAACTGGAAAATTCCTGGTAAAATGGTAAAAGGGATGGGGGGAGCAATGGATTTAGTAGCTTCTGCTCAGAACATTATTGTAGCTATGATGCATACTAATCGTCTAGGAGATAGTAAGATCTTAAAAAAATGTAATTTGCCAATTACAGGAAAAAATTGTGTAAAAAAAGTTGTAACTAATTTAGCTGTTTTAGAAATAACAGAAGACGGATTTAAACTGAGTGAAAGAGCTCCAGGAGTAAGTGTAAGCGAAATTATTGCTGCAACTGCAGCAAATCTAATTATCACAGGAGAAGTACCTGAAATGATTATTTAATGCTTAATTTTTTTTTATGGTGTTTTTCAATATCCTCTATCTTACCCTCAGGAATAGCTTCAATTAACTTTCGTGTATATTCAGTTTTTGGATTGTTATAAATTTGATCAGCATCACCCATCTCTTCAATTTTACCCTGTTGCATTACGACCATTCTGTCACTCATATATTTTACTACTGAAAGATCATGTGAAATAAAAATATAAGTTAGTTCAAATTCTTGTTTAAGCTCATTAAGTAGATTTAGAACTTGTGCTTGAACAGATACATCAAGAGCAGATACTGATTCATCACAAATAATAAATTTAGGGTTAACTGCAAGAGCACGTGCAATTCCAATTCTTTGTCTTTGGCCACCAGAAAATTCATGTGGATATCTATTAAAATGTAAAGGGTCTAGATTAACTTTTAATAATAATTCTTCTACTTTTAATTTTCTCTTTATATCATCTTCTAAAATCCCATGAACTTGCATAGGTTCCATTATTGCATTTCCAATAGTCATTCTAGGGTTTAGTGAAGAATATGGGTCTTGGAAAATAATTTGAACTTCTTTTCTAAACTCGCTAAGTTCATCCGCATTCATACTACAAACATCCTTTCCTCGATAAATAATATTTCCGGAAGTTGCTTCTTCTAATCTAATGACTGAACGACCTATTGTAGTTTTTCCACATCCACTTTCACCTACTAGGCCTAAAGTTTCTCCGGGATAAACATCAAAACTTACATCATTAACAGCTTTCACATGACTAGTAACTTTCCCAAAAAACCCACCTTTAATAGGAAACCAGGTTTTCAGATTTTTAATTTCTAGAACAGGTTTTCTAGAAAATAATATTTCCTGACTTTCAGTTCTTTCTTTTTCAGAAATAGCTAAATCTTTTGTAAAGTCTTCAACTGATATACCATTATCTAAAATCACACCATCTTTATCAATATTCATAAAATCAGATACTGTAGGCAGAAACTTATAACGTTTATCTAAAGGAGGTCGACATGCTAATAAACCTTTAGTGTATGGATGTTTTGGATTTTTAAAGATTTCCAAAACACTACCTTGCTCCACTATTTTTCCTTTATACATTACTACTACTTTGTCAGCAAGTTCAGCAATTACACCTAAGTCATGAGTAATAAACATAATGCCCATGTCATTTTGAGCTTGTAATTGTTTCATGAGTTCAAGAATAGTTTTTTGAACTGTTACATCTAAAGCAGTCGTTGGTTCATCTGCAATTAAAACTGATGGCTGACAACTCATGGCCATAGCAATCATGACTCGCTGTTTCTGCCCTCCCGAAATCTGATGTGGATATGTACTAAAAATTCGTTTAGGGTCAGGAAGTTTTACTTTTTCAAATAGTTCTAGAGTTAGTATTTTAGCCTCTGATTTATTTAATTTCTGATGAAGTATAATTGCTTCCATAACTTGATCCCCACATGTAAAGACAGGGTTTAAGGATGTCATAGGCTCTTGAAATATCATAGCAATATCATTCCCCCTAAATTTTCTCATTTCTTCTTCAGATATTTTAAGTAAATCAATACTTCTTCCAGTTTTTTGATGAAAAATTATTTCACCTCCGCTAATAATTCCTGGTGGATTAGGGATCAGCCTCATGGCAGAAAGAGAGGTAACAGATTTCCCCGACCCAGATTCTCCAACTACACCAATTGTTTCTCCTTTATTTAAACAGAAGCTTATATCATTAACAGCTTTTACGGTGTTTCCTTCTGTATGAAATTCAGTAACTAAATTTTTAAATTCTAGTAGTTTATTATCTTTCATGTGCTTTTTTTAGAATTATAAAAATATGATTTTTTATACTAATTTAGATGTCACAATTGTTTTTTATTATATTATGATGATATTATTTCCATAGATGCATCTATGTAAAGAAATAAATCATTAAAATGACCATTTTCCAATTCTTTTCCATCTTTCCTGCCTAGCCTTACAATTATCATATTTTTTTCTGGAATACATATTGTATATTGCCCCCATAATCCTCTAGCATAATAAATAGAATTATTTCTATATTCAGTTAACCAAAACTGATATCCATAGTTCATATTTGGACCGCCGTTAAAACTTTGTAAATCTGCAGGTTTAATAGCTTTTTTTATGTAAATACTATCCAAAATTTGTAAGCCATTCCAATTTCCAAAATTTAAATACAATTTTCCTAGCCTTGCAAAATCTCTAGCGTTGGAGTTTATACAGCAAAATCCTTTTTCATCACCATCCTCTCTATCTTTATTCCATAATGCAGGATGTTTTGCCCCCATTGGTTTCCATAATTTTTCAGATGCATATTCACTTACTGTTTTGTTTGTTGTTTCTTCTATTATATAAGTTAGTAATTGTGTGCATGCGCTATTATACCTAAATATTTTTCCTGACTCTTCGACTGATTTTAGACTAAATACAAGCTCATTTAGATTATTTCCATAATATGATTCAGCAGTTTGTCCTATTGGGTTATAATAGCTCTCATTCCAATCTAGTCCAGAGCTCATAGTTAATAAATCTTGTATTGTTATTTGACAATTATTTCCTTTGTTAAATTGAGGTAAAATATCACATACTTTCTGAGATGTACTTTTAATATGTCCATCTTTGATAGCTATTCCAATGAGAGTTGAAATCCAGCTTTTAGACATTGAAAATGAATTAGAAAGAGAATTTTCAGAAAATCCGTCCCAATATTGTTCATGTATAATGCTATCATTCACTATAATTAAATATGCTACTGTTTCTAAATCATTATGGACTTTGTTAATATATTCAGGCGATTTTGCAATATTGTAATTGGCTGAGGTGTGCCACTTTTGATGTTTATCATTTTCAATTATATTTTTTGGAAAAAATTTAAAATCTTCAATATAAGCTGAAGTATAACCTTGAAGATATGTTGTGTAAACAGCTTTAAACACCCATGATTTACCGCTTATTACTATACTTGTTATCAAAACAATAAATACAATAAGAAATATTATTATTTTTTTCATTAAAAAAGTTCCATTTTAAATAAGGAGATTAAATGTACTTTTAATCTTTCCTGAACTTCTTTAATATTTAAAGATTTCCCTAACTCTTTTTGCATAGATGTAACTTGCTTATCAACAATTCCACACGGAATAATATTGTCAAAATATGACAGATTAGTATTTACATTAAATGCAAATCCATGCATAGTAACCCATCTACTACTTTTAACTCCAAATGCACATATTTTTCTAGCATTTTCAGAACCTACATCTAACCAAACTCCTGTTTCTCCTTTTGAACGCTCTGCTTCAATTCCATAATCTTTTAATGTTAAGATTACGGATTCTTCTAATAATCTTAGGTACTTATGAATATCTGTAAAAAAATTATCTAAATCTAAAATTGGGTAGCCAACAATTTGACCTGGCCCATGATATGTTATGTCTCCTCCTCTATTAATCTTATAAAAAGTTGCCCCTTTTGCCTTAAGATAATCTTTGTTTACTAATAGATTATTTTCATTCCCACTTTTACCTAAAGTATAAACATGTGGGTGCTCACAAAAAATCAAATAGTTTTTTGTTGCAATTTTTTTTTCAGTCTTTCTATTAGTAGATTTTATTTTCAGAATTTCTTCAAAAAAAACCTCTTGATATTTCCAGCATTTTTGAAAATCAATTATACCTAATTCCTCGACTTTTACTTTTTTATTCACTTATATTTTAGCAAGTTCAGATTTTAAAAAATCTATGACGTCAATTTCAATAGCATCAACTTTATTTGCATCTGAAAGGTACCAAGATGCCCAATCACCTATATGAATGTGATAAAGAGTTTTTTCAATCAATGAATCCCCTTGGCTCCAAACTTCGGTAATATTATCTGTATATTTTGAAATCACTTTTTTATTAATGTCAATTCGTGTTTTGTTTCTTGAATAATCACATTTATTCCTAAAATATATAACAGACAGATTATTTACATTTGTTCTCCATCCTAATAATTCGTTATGATTCATTTCGGGGATTACATTATGCCATGCAAGTGTTTTACTGTTTTCGTTTAATTGTTGTTTAAAGCGGACTGCAACACCTTCAAATCCTTCCGCAACATATATAACTGGTGTATTTTTAAACATTTTTTTTGCAATTTGTACTGCTTCTTTTTTAATCTCTTCTTTATTTTGATCAAGTAAAATTATTGATTTAGAGAAGTCGTTTAAAAAAGAATTATCAATAATTGCATAATGATTAAGAATGAAAAAGAGTTCAGTAAAAGCATATCCAAACATTGCTCTTGGAGGATGCCCTCCAGGAATAATAATATGCGTATAATTTTTTGCCAATGCTATTTCTTTTAATTTCCCTCCAGAAGTTATTATTGCAATTTCCGCTCCTCTTTCTTCACACTTTCCAAGAGCAGATATTGTTTCTTCAGTATTACCAGAGTATGAATTAGCTATTACAAGTGTTGATTCATTTACAAAATTTGGTATGCTGTAATCTTTATTGGATATTATAGGAATATTAGACTTTATAGAGATAATATCATTTACTATTGAACCACCAATTCCAGAACCTCCAAGCCCGCAGATTAGAACATTTGTAAATTCTTTTTTATTAGCTTTTAGATTAGTTTTGCTACCTATTTCTATAGCATCTTTTAGATGATTTGTAAAATCGGCAATGTAGTCTTTCATTAGCATATGAGTATGTTTTTAGTGTTTAAAAAGAAGTCGAAAATACGAAATAATTGGATATATTAATTTCTATCTTTGCAAAAATTAATTTGCATGAAAAAAGTACATTCTGATCAAGAAAATGCACGAAGAGAATCTTTAGTTGCTCTTAAGGAATTAGGAATTGACCCATATCCAGCAGCTACGTTTGATGTTAATACAACATCAACAAAAATCAAGGAAACATATAATGAAGGAGATGAGCTTAATGTGGTGATTGCAGGTAGACTGATGAGTAGAAGAGTAATGGGTAAAGCTTCATTTGCTGAATTACAAGATAGCTACGGTAGAATACAGATATATGTTAACAGAGACGAAATTTGTGAGGAGGAAGATAAAACATTATACAACAAAGTATTTAAAAAACTATTAGACATAGGGGATTTTATAGGTATTAAAGGAAGTGTCTTTACTACAAGAGTTGGTGAAATCTCAATAAATGTAAAGGAGCTTACTGTATTAACTAAAACTTTAAGACCTCTCCCTTTACCAAAATCAGATGCTGATGGAACCGTTCATGATGCTTTTACTGATCCTGAGAAGAGATATAGACAACGCTATGTAGATCTAGTTGTTAATCCACATATCAAAGAAACCTTTATACAAAGAACTAAAATCACCAACTCTATGAGATCTTATTTGAATGATAAGGAATATTTAGAGGTTGAAACTCCAATATTACAACCCATATATGGTGGTGCAGCAGCTCGGCCTTTTAAAACTCATCATAATACTTTAGATATGGATTTATATTTAAGAATTGCAAACGAGTTATATTTAAAAAGATTAGTTGTTGGTGGTTTTGATGGGGTTTACGAATTTTCTAAAGATTTTCGAAATGAGGGGATGAGTAGATTTCATAATCCTGAGTTTACACAAATGGAATTATATGTTGCGTATAAAGATTATTCGTGGATGATGGATTTAGTTGAAGAAATGGTAGAAAAAATTGCTATTGACTTACATGGTAAAACTGAGGTCAAAGTTGGAGATAATATAATTAATTTTAAAAGACCTTGGAAGAGATACACTATGTACGAAGCTATTGAGCACTTTACAGGATTTGATATTTCAAATATGGATGAAAATGCAATTATTAATACAGCACAAAAGCTTGGAGTAAAAGTGGAAAATAGTATGGGTCGAGGAAAGTTGATTGATGAAATTTTTGGAGAAAAATGTGAAAGTCAATTAATTCAGCCTACTTTCATTACTGATTATCCAGTAGAGATGTCCCCATTAACAAAGAAACATAGAACTAAGGAAGGTTTAGCTGAAAGATTTGAGGGATTTTGTAATAGTAAAGAGATATGCAATGCATATTCAGAACTTAATGACCCACTAGATCAAAGGGTAAGATTTGAAGAGCAACTTGAGTTGGCTAAAAGAGGTGATGATGAAGCAATGTTAATTGATGAAGATTTTTTAAAAGCAATTGAATACGGAATGCCTCCAACAGCTGGGCTAGGCATAGGCATTGATAGACTAAGTATGATCATGACTAATTCAAACTCTATACAAGATGTTTTATTTTTCCCACAAATGAAGAATAAGATAGATTAATATAATTTTAAATAAATATATATGTATAATACAGAAAATTTATTAGCTAAAAAGGAGATAAACGGTAAAGAGTTAGAATTTCTCTTATCTGAAAGAAAAAGTGAAAAAACAAATTTCTTACTTGTTGATGTGAGAGAAGAATATGAATACAATGAAAAAAAAATTGTTGGAGTTGATTATTTAATTCCATTATCAGATTTTTTTAACAAAGTTAATCAGATAGATGATTACAAATCAGTACCGATAATTACTAAATGTAAATTAGGAGGTAGATCTGCTAGAGCACAAATGCAATTAAATATGCTAGGTTTTAAAAATGTAATTAATTTATCTGGAGGTATTACAGATTACAAGGGGGAAACTGTTTAAATTTAACTTTTTTTTATTTGTAGAGTTTTAATATCTTTAATTACTCTTTTTATTTCTGTATCATCTGTACCATCATAGATTCCACGTATTTGTTTTTTTTTTATCAATTAAAATAAAATTTGGAGTATGAATGAAATCTTGTAGCCCACCATCTCCCTTTTTAAAAACGGCGAAATAACTCTTGCGAGCTAATTCATAGATATGTTTTTTATTTCCTGTTGCGATATTCCATTTAGAATTAATAACACCTTTACTTTTAGCATATTTTTTTAACGTTGCAACATTGTCGATATTTGGAGTAACAGAAATTGATAACAACATAAGATTATCATTTTCAAGAAATTTATCTTGGATTTTCTTCATGTTATTCGTCATTATAGGGCAAATGCTACCACATCTTGTAAAGAAGAAGTCTACAACATAAATTTTGTCTTCATAATCTTTATTTGTAATTGTATCTCCATTTTGGTTGATTAACTCAAAATCTGAAACAAAGTGAGATTGCTCTTTATTCACTTTATTATCAACTAATTCATCTTTAAAATCTGAAGGACCAATTATTGGCAAATCTATATTTGAAGATTCAACACAAGAAAGGAGTAAAAAAAATACAAAATAATAAAACTTCATATCTTATGTTGGATTAGAAGCTATAAATAATTTTGCATCAATAAGTTCTGGCCTATCACTATTTGAATTTTTACACAGCTCTATTAATTGATTAAAATATAATATTGCTTTCTCTTTATTGCCAGAATCTCTTGCCGCAGAAGCTGCGCCGTAAATACCATTAAATCTATTAGGATGTGTATTTAAACCATTTTCATAAATCCGTAATGCTTCTTCACTTTTATTTAATGTTAAAAGCATGTCCCCTAAAAGCTCATCAGCTGGTAAAATTTCACCTGGAGTAACTGGATGTTTAGATGTTTCATTTTCCATTTTAGCGGCTAGCTTCATTAGTTTTAAGGCTTTAATATTATCTCTTTTTGCTAGTTGAATCCAAGCATCTGCTGAGTGAATTTGAATATTAACTTGTTGCGCCTTATAATCTCCTAAATTGCTATTTAGTAAAAGTAAATCTTCTCGAAGACTTTTAAGTGAATCTAATTCAATAGAAGCAGATTCTATATCACCTAAATTTGAATACCCCAATGATCTTGAGAAGTGTATAATAGCTTTTTGCCAGGGAAAGTCTTGCCATGGGAAATCAAAATTTGACAAAAATTGTAACTTAGACGCTTTTACCCAATCCTTGTTTTCTAATGCTATTCTACTAGGTATCGCAGCTACAGGATAAGTTGTCCCATCATTAATATCTGTTTTCTTAAATGTTTTAATATGTTCATATTGTTCATTTGCTATCTTATTATTACCAATTTGTAAATTAGCATATACTAAATAGGCTATTGCATGAATTTCATACAATGTATGTAGATCTGGATCATTATTTTCTTGATAACACACTGCAGATGATGCAGAATTTAAATCTGAATTAATTGCTTCTTCCCATAATCCAAGTCGAGTAAATATGTGTGATGGCATATGTTGTGCGTGAGATGAGGAGGGAGCTATTTCAGCATACCTTCTTGCACTTTCTAAAGCTAAATGAGCAATCTTTGGATAATCATACGCATGAATAATATAATGAGCTATTCCAGGATGATTTGGATTTTTCTTGAATAGTTTTTCTAAAAGAGCACCAGCTTTTTTCTGGTTTTTATATGTTGTGTCCATTGGATTTGCAGTAGAAATAAGAGACAATGCATAAAAAACAGCTGCTTCATTATCATCTGTATTTTTCATGTATAATTCCTTCATTTTTTTTGCATGAAGTGCCTCTCTTGCTGTATGACTTAGCGAATCCCAATTTGTGTAAATCACCTCTGCAGCATTAATGTAATCTTCTGCAGTCTCTGTTTTATCCAAAGATTGTGCTATTTCAATAAGTTTTGAACCTTTTTCTAAAACCTCTATACTTGGAGGACCCCAAAGAGAATGGTAACTACTCATTGCGATACCCCAATATGCCATGGCACATTCTGGGTCCATATCAGCTACTTTTACAAATGCTTTTTCAGCTTCTTTATATTCAAATGAATGAAGTAAAGAGAGAGCTAAGTCAAAGGCTTCTCTTGATTCATAATGACAATCTAACGAAAAACTTACATCACCAAATTGTTCAGTTCCACAAAGCAATAATTCTCCCCTTAATATATCTATAGAGTCTAATTTTTTATTTGTTGATTGTTGACATGAGAATAATACTAATAAAGATAATGCAAAAAGATTTATTGATATTTTTTTCATAATAATATTTTAAAAGTGATTTTTAAGCAAATCTACCTAAATTAAATTAACTATTATTCAAAGATTTTATTGGTTTTTTTAATACCAATCAATTTTATTAAATCAGTTTTATCAGCTTCTTTCACTTTTTTTACAGAACCAAATTTCGTAATAAGCAATTCAATTGTTTTTGGCCCAATTCCTTTTATTTTGTCAAGTGATGTTCCTAGAGCATTTTTACTTCTTTTGTTTCTATGGTGAGTTATTCCAAATCTATGTGCTTCGTCTCTTAATTGTTGAATCAATTTTAAACTTTCAGATCTTTTATCTAAGTAAATAGGAACATTATCATCTGCTAAGAAGATTTCTTCTAAGCGTTTTGCAATTCCTATTACAGTAATTTTTGTTGTTAAATTAAGTTTGTTAATGCTTTTCATTGCTGAACTTAACTGACCCTTCCCCCCATCTATTACTATAAGTTGTGGCAATTCACCTTTTTCTTCTAAAATTCGAGAATATCTTCTGAAAACTACTTCTTCCATACTTGCATAATCATCTGGGCCTAGAACAGTTTTAATATTATAATGTCGATATTCTTTTTTACAAGCTCGTGCATTTTTAAAAACAACACAAGCTGCTACAGGAAAATTACCCTGAAAGTTAGAGTTATCAAAACACTCAATATGTTTCGGAAGGCGCTGTAGTTTAAGATCTTTTTGTAATCGTGTAAGAATACGATTATTATTAGCCCGGTTAATATTATTTATCTTAGATTTTCTTTTTTCTAAAAGCATATACTTTGCATTTCTCATACCAAGCTCTATTAGCTTTTTTTTATCGCCAATCTTTGGTACTTCTATATTAACTTCATCGATATTTTCATTTAAAAAATGAGAACAATATATATCTTTTGAAGTGCTATTAAATTTTTGTCTAATTTCTATAATAGCCAATGACAATAACTTTTCCTCAGTTTCGTCAAGTTGTTTATTGATTTCTAATGTATACGACTGAATAATTGCGCCTGAATTAACTTTAAGAAAATTAACAAATGCAGCATTTTCATCTGTTACGAGTGAAAATACATCAACATTATTTATTTTAGGGTTTACGATTGTTGATTTTGACTGATAATTCTTTAAGAGAATCAATTTTTCTTTTGTGCTATTTGCATTTTCAAAATCTAAATTATTGGAAAAATTATTCATTTCTTCTTTCAAGTGTTTTATCACCGACTTAATATCTCCAGAAATTATTTTTCTTATCTGATTAATGGACTCTAGATAATTAATATTGTTTTGTTTACCGATACAAGGTCCTAAGCAGTTTTTTATATGATACTCTAAACAAACTTTAAACTTATTATTTTGAATATTTTTTTCACTTAAATTAAGATTGCAATTTCTAAGAGGATAGAGCTGTCTAAAGAAGTCTAATATTATCTTTACTAAATATGTAGATGCATACGGCCCAAAATATTCAGATCCGTCTTTAAACACTTTACGAGTTTGAAAAATTCTTGGAAATGGCTCATTTTTAATGCAAATCCATGGATATGTTTTGTCATCCTTAAGTAAAACATTATATCTTGGTTTATATTTTTTTATTAAGTTGTTTTCTAATAAAAGTGCATCCATTTCAGTAGAAACAACAATATATTTTATATCATAAATTTTTTCAACAAGAATTTTTGTTTTAATATTTACTTGTTTTTTTGTAAAATATGATCTAACTCTTTTCTTAAGAAATTTTGCTTTTCCAACATATAGAATCGTATTATTTTTATCAAAATATTGGTATACTCCAGGTTCATCAGGAAGAGTTTTTAAAATTTCGTCTATGTGATTTGAGATTCCCATTTTAAGTTATAAATTATTCATATTTTTTTCGACATTTAGTTAAAAAAATAATTAAAACGACTTTTTATGAAAGAATAAATATAATTATAATAAACTCTTTTTTAAGGCATGTAAATATACTACTTTTGACATTTTAATTTAATTTATGAAATTAGCAATTATTGGTATTACTGGCATGGTCGGAAGAGAAATGTTAGAAGTATTAAATGAAAGAAATTTTCATGTTACAGATCTTATCCCTGTTGCTTCACGGAAATCTTGCGGCAAATTGATAAAATTTAAAAACAAAAATTATAAAATTATTTCATTATCAGATTTATTAGAAAAGAAAGTAGACATAGCTCTTTTCTCAGCTGGTAGTGATATTTCTAAAATATGGGCACCTAAGTTAGTTGAAAAAGGTTGTAAAGTCATTGATAATTCTTCTTACTGGAGAATGAATAAGAATTATAAGTTGATAGTTCCTGAAATAAACGGAAGTACTTTATGTAAGAATGATATGATAATCTCTAGTCCTAATTGCTCTACAATTCAACTAGTAATGGCATTAGCACCACTGCATAAAAAATTAATTATTGACAGAGTAATAGTTTCAACATACCAAGCTGTTAGTGGTACAGGTAAAAAAGCTATTGATCAACTAAATAATGAAATACTAGAACAGAACATAGATTGCATTTATCCTCATCAGATTTATTCTAATGTTCTTCCACAATGTGATGATTTTACTGACAATGGTTACACTAAGGAAGAAATGAAACTTACATTGGAAACAAAGAAAATATTAGATGATAATATTAATGTGGTAGCAACTGCAGTTAGAGTGCCTGTATTTCGTGGACATTCAGAGAGCGTAAATATTTCTTTTACTAAAGAGTTTACAATTGACCAGATTAAAAAAGAACTAGATAATATGTCGGGAGTTAGAGTTATGGATGATATTGTTAATAATGAATATCCTATGCCAATAAACACTACAAATCAAGATTTGGTTTTTGTTGGTAGGATCAGACGAGATTTTACTAATGAAAAAACTTTAAATATGTGGATTGTAGCTGATAACTTAAGGAAAGGCGCAGCAACAAATACAGTTCAAATTGCTGAATATTTATTAGATAATAATTTATTTTAAATGCTAATAAGTCATCAGTATAAATTTTTATTTATTGGGCTACCCTTTTCTGCCTCATCTGCTATACATCATCAATTACATGAAGAGTTTAATGCAATTCCTAGGTTGAGAAAACATTCCTTATATCATGAGTTTTTTAAAAGTGCGAATGATAAAGAAAAAAGATATTTTGTTTTTGCTGTTCTTAGAAATCCTATGGATATAGTAATTACAAATTATGAAAAGATGAAGGCAAATGCAAAAGGTAACTTCACAAATCCAGATTGTTTTACTGAAAATGGAGGTCACATAACGAGAAAACAAAGAGAAAAATTTCATTTTATTAATGATAAATCAGTTACTTTTCAGGACTATTTTAATAAATATTTTAATAAGCCATATGATAATTTAGCAAGTTTAACAACTCAATATTGTGATTTTTTAATAAGGTATGAATCAATTAGTACAGATTACTTAGAAGTTCTTACGCAAATAGGAATTAAAGACGCTTTACCATTGAAGGTTTTGAATAAAACAAAAGGAAAAAGAAAAATTGATATTACAGCATATTATACTGATGATATTAAGAAAAAAGCAATATTTGTTTTTGGACCATTTATGAGAAAATATAATTATGCATTTCCCATTTTCTGGGGCAATGTTGAGATTTCATTATTTAGCAGAATATACTTTAAATCACTTAGTCTTTTGATGAGGATAAATCAAAAGTATTTTAAGTCATACAAGAATAAGATTGATCGAGAAGGAACTGTTTTTGGAGATATAAAAAATGCTAATAAACTTAGCTAAATTCTTTTCTTGAAAAAATTAATATTAGGAAAATGCCAATTGATATTCCAGCGTCAGCAATATTAAAAACAGGTCTAAAAAATATATAATGATCTCCACCCAAAAATGGTATCCAATTTGGAAAATGACTATTTATAAGTGGAAAGTAAAACATGTCAACTACCTTTCCGTGAAGAAGGGGAGCATAGCCACCCATTTCTGGCATAAAGCTTGCAACATTATTATAACTCTCATTAAAAATTAAACCATAAAACGAACTGTCAATAATATTTCCAATTGCTCCTCCTACAATAAGCCCTAAGGAAATTAGTGTTATTTGTGAGAAATTTTTACGTAGGTCGTAAATATACTTAATACCAATACTGACAACAATTATTCTAAAAAGAGTTAAAATTACTTTACCTGTATAACCTCCAAACTCCATTCCAAAAGCCATGCCATTATTCTCAGTAAAGTGGATGAAAAACCAATCAAAAATCCTAAAATCTTGACCTAAAACCATATTTGTTTTCACCCAAATTTTTAAAATTTGATCCAAAATTATTATAACTAAAGATATAGTAAATAATTTTTTCAAAATAACTACTGAGAATTTTTTGCTTCAATACTTAGCGTTGCATGAGGTACTAATCTTAATCTTTCTTTTGAAATCAACTTGCCAGTATCTCTGCAAATTCCATAGGTATTATTTTCAATTCTAATTAATGCGTTTTGTAGACTACGAATAAATTTTGCTTGCCTTTCAGCTAGCTTTACATTTTCTTCTTTTGATAAGGTTGTAGAACCTTCTTCAAAAGCTTTAAATGATGGAGAAGTATCTTCTGTCCCATTATCTGAATCATTAGCAGTCGCGGCTCTAAGTATGGAAAGATCTTCTTGAGCACTTTTAATTTTGGATTGAATAATTTGACTAAATTCTTCTAGTTCTGATGGCGAATATGCGGTTTTCTCTGTCATAGTATTAGTATTTTTCTAAACTTACATTTACACTTAGATTGTCAATCAATTCAATTTTTTGAGAATTTTTAATATTTAACTCTTTATAATCTAATTGAACGGCTAATGTTTCATCACAAATATATGTGAAATTATTTTTAATAGCTAATGCAATGAAATCATTTTTTTCAACCTTAATTTTTATTTTATCTGTAACTTCAAATCCACTATTTTTCCTTAAACTTTGAATTTTATTTACAAATTCCCTTGCTAATCCTTCTTCTTTAAGCACATCTGTTAAGGTAATATCTAAAGCAACTGTTATCCCATCATTCTTAGCCACAGTAAATCCAGGAATATCAGCAGAAGTAATTTCAACATCTGATAAGTTTATCATAATTGCATCATTAATTTGGTAACAATTATTTTTCTCGATTTCTAATATATCTTCTTTTGAAAATTCAGATATTTTTTTAGATATTAACTTCATGTTTTTCCCAAATTTTGGACCAAGAGTTTTAAAATTTGGTTTGATATGTTTTTGTAAAATAGCAGAATCTTTTTCTAAGAATTCAATATCTTTAATATTTAATTCACTTTTTATAATTTGAGAGACACTTAAAATATCATTTTTTGTATTACTATCAAGAACTGGAATCATTATTTTTTGCAGTGGTTGCCTAACTCGTAATTTTTCTTTTTTTCTTAGAGAAAGCGTAAGGGTTGTAATATTTTGGGCTAGATTCATTTTACGTTCGAGATCTTTATCTATCAAACTGCTATTTGACTTTGGAAAATTTGCTAGATGAACTGATTTCGCTTTGTGTCTTTGGCTTATTTTATTTAAATCTTGAAATAATTTAT
>NYTT01000099.1 GCA_002683775.1 Flavobacteriales bacterium | reverse complement strand
GTATCTCCATTAGCATCTAGCGTGAATGCAACATAAGGATAAGAAAAAGAAGAAGAGCCTGAATTATAGATGGCTATATCAATTGTAAGACTACTGTAATCGATTACAACATCTGCAACAATAAGAGAGTCACACAATAATAATTGGCAATTTTCTTCATAATACATTTGTCCATCAATATTTGAATAAAAACAAGAATTATTCCATGTTGAATTAGAATAAATGACATCATCAACATTTATACAATTAAGACTTGGGTTACCTCTAAATGTAATATTACAGGCACCTATATTGGTATTATTGCCATTTCGAATATCTGCAGTACTAATATTACAAAAACTTACATCTACATTTTCTAAAAAATAGTTGTCGGTTAAATCTATGCTTGTTATTGGATTTTGAGAACAACTAATAGTTTTTAAATTAATATTACTACTCACATCTATGAAAGATAAATTATTAAAACTACATTGAAAAGTTTCTATATTAGTATTATTTGAAATATCAATTGTAGACAACTGATTTGCAGAACAATTTAATTCAGAAAGAGCTGTACAATTACTGACATCTAAATTCGATAATAGATTTTGACTACATCTAAGTATTTCTAAATTTGAACAATTTGCTACTTGAAGAAATGAAATATTATTTTGATCACATCTTATATATTCTATTTGAGAGCTTTCAACAAAAAGTAGTGATGTCAAATCCATTTCTGCACAATTAAGATACTTTAAATTTGGACTGTTTGTTAGATCAAGTTGACCTGAAATAAATTGAGTTTGAGAACTAAAATACTCTAAAGAAGTAAAATACTCAATGCCTGTTAAATCATATATATATTCAAGGGTTGATTGTGGAAAAGCAATATCTAAGAATGTCAAAGTATCTATAGCTGATATAGCTATGGAATCATCTAACATATTATCTAATCCTAAATTAATTAATTCCTGTTCGAATGCATCATCAGGAACATATATATTTTGTGAAAGGCTATCTAATGTAATAGTACAGATAATTAAAACTAAAATAAATCTCATTTTACAAAAATAATAATAATAACAATAAACTACTTAGTCAAATATAAAACTGAATTAGTAGATAAGTAAGAAGTTTACTTTTATTATTATTTTTACACAATGACCACTGACAATTATATTGATGATCTTAGAGGTGAAAAAAAGCAGTCTGTAATCAAACTAGTTTCATTAATTAGGGAATCTTTACCAGAAGGCTATGAGGAATGTATCAATTACGGTATGCCATCATGGGTGGTTCCTCATTCAATTTATAAAAAGGGCTGCCACTGCTCACCTGAGCTACCTTTACCATTTCTATCTTTAGCAGCTAGAAAGAATAATATAGCAATATATCACATGGGAATATATGCGGATAAAAAAATACTAGACTGGTTCATTAAAGAATACCCAAAGCAAGCTAGACATAAGTTAGATATGGGAAAAAGCTGTATAAGATTTAAAAAATTAGATGATATACCTTATAATTTAATTGCAGAACTTTGTTCAAAAATGACAGTTAAGCAATGGATTACTCTTTATGAAAAAGCACTAATAAAATAGCTGTTAAAAGAGACATTTTACTGTTAATTATTTCTTTACTAAAATCACAAACAACTCCTTCCCTCTTCTTGAACTTATAGAGTTATAACATCTCTCTAACACTTCAACTTTAAATTTTTCACTAAAGAGCTGAAGGTATTCATTCGCATCTCCTCCAAAAGGAGGGTGAGCAGTATTAAGAGGGATATCAAAAAGTAACCCAACTAATTTTCCTCCCTTAACAAGTAAACTGCTTACTTTTTTAACATAATCCTTTCTTAATTTTATATCAAGTGCACAAAAAAAAGTTTGCTCTATTATAAGATTAAACTTTCCTTCAAAAGAAAAAAAATCAATATTATGAATTTGATTTTTGGGAAAAGAAGGAGCCCTTTTAATGAAATTATGTACAGCTTTACTAGAGCATTCTAAGATGTGAGTATTTATAAAATTATTGTTAAATAAATACTCTCCTTCATAGCCATTTCCGGACCCTGGTATTAAAATTTTCTGTTTTTTATCGCTAATTTGTTCAAAATACTGCTTGAGGGGAATCGACACCTTACCAAGGTCCCAACCTGTTTCAAGCTTTTCATATCTATTGTTCCAATATTTATCATTTAGTTGCATTGACATATTAATTACAATAAGAACTCTCCTTTTGAGTAAGTTACCGCCTGCCCTCCAATTAACACTCGATCAGCATTATCTTTGCAAATCAACCTACCCCCTCTTTCTGAAAGCTGATTAGCCTTTAACTCAATTTTAGATAATCGTTCAGCCCAAAATGGTATTAGGGAGCAATGTGCTGATCCAGTAACGGGATCTTCTAAAATTGTTGCTTGAGGTGTGAAAAATCTTGACACGAAATCAACAGAATCTCCTTTTGCTGTAACTATCACACCTCCGTAGCCTAAATTTATTTTATTAAAAAAAACTTGATTTATATCAATTGCTTCTACTTCTTGCTGATTCTTATATACTAGCATATAGTCTCTTGATCTGTATACTTCTTGTGGCTGAATATTTAATGCTGATGCTATTTCAGTTGGGAGCTCACATAACTTTGGTTTTCTAGAAGGGAAATCTAAATAATAGAAATCATTTTCATGACATACAATTAACTCACCACTTTGAGTTTTAAACTTTATCTTTTTTTTATTATAATTTAATTCGGATTTTAAAACATGAGCTACTGCTAGTGTTGCATGTCCACATAAATCAATTTCTAAATCAGGTGTGAACCACCTTAAATGTATATAATCCCCATGATCTATAAAGAAAGCTGTTTCAGCAACTGCATTCTCTCTAGCAATATTAAGAAGCATATCATCTGATAGCCACATTGAAAGTGGCACAACACATGCAGGATTACCAGCAAAAACACTATTTGAAAAAGAATCTACTTGGTAAATTTTATATTTCATTTTACAAAGAAACAGAGTTTATATTAAAAAATCTCCAAAACATCAACATCATTATATGTTTCATAAATTACTGTATCCGCCACAATAGGAATATAAAAATAACTTACCCCATACCCTCCCCATATTCCAAGACCTCCTTTAATATTACTATATAAATTCATTGGTTCTGCAAATGGATTGCCATTAGTACTCTGATTTCTTTCAACTGATCTCCAAAACTTAAATGAATCATAATCCATATGTGATATTCTAAGCATTACTATATCCTTACGAACAAAATTACCATCTGCCTCTCTATCTGCATAAAATGGCAATAGAACACCGTCTTCTTCATCAAATCTTCCTGATCTAGCAAAAGAAACAGTATGACTCTCCCCGTTAAGAAGATTGTCTGACCTAACAGATATTGCTGTTGGAATAAACAATGGATCCATTGGCTTCCAGCCAATATCTCTCTTATAATGAACCAAAATTGAGTTATTTATTGTGTCCGGGTCATTTAATCTTGCCCATATATAACATTTATATTGATCTTCTACTGTATCTTTTCTCTCTACCCATACACTATCAATTGGATATTGTGGAGGGATTGAAGTCGTTGATGTAATTGTGTCGCCTTTCCAGTAAATATAAAGTTTATATTGATAGCCAGCTTGACTAAACTGGTCTTGCTGATAATTAACATCCATATAAAGCCCCTTAATTGGTAACATTAACGAATCTAAAATCATTAGGGTATCAAGAGAGCTAATATGAGTTAATTTATGTATAACACCATCATTTCTTTCAATATATACTTCAGCATCATTAACAGATATATTATCTATTGTGTTTATATTAACTTGATTAAAGTAGTTTTCTGATTTCGTTAAAAATACATAAGCAGGATACTGCTGTTGAATAGATCCTTCCACAACAATTTGGTCCTTGGAAGAGCCTAAGTCAACTTCGATCTCTTTATCACATGAGTTTAAAATCATACTAACTAATAGAATACATAATAGAAAACCTTTGAAAGAAGTTAAAAAATTCATCGAGGCAGTGTAAAACTATTATTTAGAGGAGTTGTTATAGTATAAATACTATCTTTTTTTGAAAATAAATCAATAAACAGGTTAGCTTGAATGAAGTCTTCTTTTAAAGGCAATGATTCCTTCATGTAAGAATTATCACCGAAACCTTCTGGACACTCTTCGACATCTACACAATAATGACCTACACCAGAAATTAAATTAAAAATAACTTCATTCTTACTCTCACATAGTGCTCCCCAATATGAATAGTATGACTTTAATAAAAATAAGTTTTTTCTAAAAGAATAAGTGTGATGATATGACCACCTCCACCTACTACCTCCTGAATGAGAAATATGAATTTCATTATCTTCAATATAAGCATCTTCAAAAGGGTCCCCCATAACACCTCCTTCTCCAGATCCTAGTATTTCTGTACTTGACTCCTGCCATTTCACCCAAGAGCCTTTCTTCTTTTTTAGAAGAATTATGTTTCTTGGTATGTTATCTAAAGTAGAAGCTAATTTATTAACAACTAACAAAAGTTCATCGACTTTATCGTTATCTAGGTCTCCAAATGATGATGCTACTATTTGAGAATAAATATTAGCATCCATTGAATTAAGAAAATCAATTGTAATCTCTTGACCCTGTATTAATTTTGAACTAAAAATAAAAAATAGAAGCAACTTCTTCATTTCACAAAGATAGTTGTAATTTTAAAATATTTTAACAGAAATTAATCCCAGCTAGTGCCAGATCCAGAACCATCCATTCTTCCTGAAACTCTAAATGTAGAATATTTATCAGAAATTGAGTGAAATAAAGTAAGACTAATTGAAGTATCTGTAATCCAGGTATATCTTGCCTTGTCGTAAATATCACTATCTCCAAAGAAAACTGTAGCTGTTTCTATACTATCATATCCATCGTACATAATTTTAACAATATAATAGTTGTGCATGTCAAAACCATCTATTGGCTCATTACTATTTATGACAGATACATCACTCTCATTAGATATCATATTGACGTCATTTATAATATCAATAATTTTAAAATTACTATCTTTTGTATGCGTATCATCACAAGATGTAACAAACAATGACGTTGAAAACAGTAGAATTATAAAATATTTCATATTTTTTTTGTTTAAACAAATATAAAGCACTGATAATGAAATGTTATGCTATGCATAAGAACTAATCTCTTGATAACAATAGAATCAGATGTAATTGATTACTTTTGGAAGTACTAATTATTAACTTGGATTAAAACCCACAAAAGATGAAATTATGGATTTCTTTGAATTAATAAATAAACGAAGATCAGTAAGAAAATTTAAAGATACCAAAGTACCTGAATCAGTAATGAGGAAGTGTCTGAAAGCATCTGTACTTGCAGCTAACTCTTCAAATTTACAGCCTTGGGAATTCTACTGGGTAAGAGATCCAAAAAAGAAAGAAACTGTTGTGAAGGCTTGTTTCTCGCAAAATGCAGCAAAAGGAGCAAAAGAGTTAGTAATCGCTGTATCCAAAATTGATACATGGAAAAGAAATCGTAATTTAATTATTGAAGAGCACAAGAAAAAAAATAGATTTATTCCATTAGTTGACAAATACTATAATAAACTTATTCCATTTGCTTATTATCATGATTTTTTAGGGATTTCTGGGCTTATCAAACGCTTTATATTTCTTTTCGTAAATATTTATGGATATTTCAAACCAGTAATTAGAGGTCCTATATATAAACACGAACTATTTGAAACTGTATCAAAAACTACAGCACTAGCCTGTCAAAATTTTATGATGGCTCTAGTTGCAGAAGGATTTGACTCTTGTCCTATGGAAGGATTTGATGAAAAAAGAATCAAGAAGATGCTAAAACTTAACTGGCAATCACATGTTGTAATGATTTTCGGAATCGGTGAAGCGGCAAGTAATGGAGTTTATTCGGAACGATTTAGAGTAGATGATTCTTTGGTGATAAAAGAAATATAAAAAAGAGAATGACTATTAATTAACTAAATGGGTTTGTAGCCCAAATATTAAGTTCATTAATAAACCCTCTATCATCCATTTCAATTGATGAAATAATGGAATGAGATATTTCATCTGGAGTAAGTTTATTTTTAACATTCTCTCTCTCAATTCTATCAGAAGAACCGAAAGCTGTAGTAACCTCACTAGGGTTAACTTGGCAAACTCTAATGTTATACTGCCTCAACTCAGCTTGCCAGCATTGAGTCAAACAACGAACAGCAAATTTTGAAGAAGAATATATACTTCCATTCTTATATCCTTTTAGGCTAGCTGTTGAACCAATATTAACAATTGTTCCATAAGATTCTTTAATCATTAATGGAATAATTTCTTTAGTAAATAGTGCTAATCCAAAGACATTAACATTAAATACTCTCAAAAAATCTTCAATATTTAATTTATCAATAGATTTACTTACCCCTATTCCAGCGTTATTTACTAATACGTCTATTCTACCATCTAAAATATCAATACATTTTTTTGCATTTTCAGCAATATTATCCATATCGGCAATATCAAATTCAATAATTTT
>NYTT01000098.1 GCA_002683775.1 Flavobacteriales bacterium | reverse complement strand
GAGAATCATAAATGAATACATTTGAGCCTTTAATTGCATTTTTATTTTCATCTAAACGAGAATGTTCATAAAAAGATCCCCATGTACCTAAATCACTCCATCCAAAATCAGCTGGATAAACATAAACATTTTCTGATTTTTCCATAATTCCATAATCAATAGAAATATTCTTACATCCTGGAAAAACTCTTTCAATAAATTCTAACTCTTCATTTGTATCATAAAATTGATTTCCTTCTTCAAAAACATCATACATGTCACGTAAATATTTCCTGAAAGCTAGAATAATCGATTTTGAACTCCAAACAAACATTCCAGAATTCCAAAGAAAATCTCCACTGGCTAAAAAATTAATTGCTAATTCTTTATCTGGTTTTTCTGTAAAAGTCTTGACTTTTCTTATATATTTTTGTCCAGTTATTTTTTCAGATGTATATTGAATATAGCCATATCCAGTATCAGGACGTGAAGGCTTTATTCCTAAGGTCAATAAAATATCATTTTCACTAACTAAACGCAGACTATTATTTGCTATACGAACAAATTCATCTTCTTTTAAAATAATATGATCAGAAGCTGCAACAATAATGTTAGCATTCTGGTTTTTATTGTGTATCTTGAAAGAAGCGTATGCAATACAAGGAGCAGTGTTTCTCATACTTGGTTCACAAAGAATGTTATTCTTTAAAATACCCGGCAACTGTTTGATACATAAATTTCTATAATTTTTATTTGTTACAATAAATATATTTTCAGAATAACATATTTTTATAAGTCTATTATATGTTTGTTGTATTAAGGTCTCCCCTGTACCGAGTATATCTATAAATTGTTTAGGGTAAGACTCTTTGCTAATTGGCCAAAATCTTGAACCAATTCCTCCGGCCATTATTATGGCATAATTATTTTTATTCATTTATTAATTCTTAGAAACTAACATACAATAATTTACACTATTAATCATTAACTTTTATAACATCTGCAAGCGGATGAAATAAATAAACCTTATTAGTCGAATACTCAATACACTTATATCTTTTTCTTATTCTATTACCCTTAACAAATTGCTTACCAGATGAAATTCTAAAAATATCACCAATATTTATATCAGACAAGGTGTGTTTTTTTAACAGATCATATTTTCGCAAGACCTTAACTAATGATATATCAGAATATGATGACGCACTTGGGTAAATCATATGCTTACAAAGTACTTTTAATATATCATCAGGAAAATAATCAGTAGTGAGAAAATTAAGCATTAATGCTTTGTAAGTTAATTTCCAACTTCTAGAATGCGGTAAAACTGTGTTTTGATATTTTTGAAATACAAACGCATGTGCTATTTCATGAACAAGAGTTATTAAAAACGCGTACTTATTTAGATTATTATTTATTGAGATTATCAGCTGGTCGCCTATTACCTTAAAATCACCTAATTTACTTTTTCTAGGCTTAGTAACTTTAATCTCTAAATGCAATTCATTTATCCAGCATTCTAATAATTTAATACTACGCTTTGGAACATAAGAATTAAAAGTAGTCATTAGCTCAGTAATTGATACGCAATTAAGCTAGAAAAATAAGCTAAAAAACCCATATATACAAACTGAATAAATGGCCATTTCCAATGATTTGTTTCTCTATAAACAATTACAATAGTGGTCATACATTGCATTGCAAAGGCATAAAATAACATTAATGAAATTCCAACAGCAGGAGTAAAAAAAGCTTCTCCTGTATCAGGGTTTTTTAGTTCTGAAAGTCTTGTTTGAATTGATTTAACATTACTATCTCCAACACTATAAATAGTTGACATTGTACCAACAAATACTTCTCTTGCAGCAAAAGAGGTTATAAGTGAAATACCAATCTTCCAATCAAACCCTAGTGGTTTAATTGCAGGCTCAATCATCTTTCCAAGTATTCCCGCGTAAGAAGCCTCTAATTTATCTGCATTTATGTTAAATTCTGCATTTTCATGCCCTTTCCATTTTTTCTCTATTTTTTCAAAATTATCTCCAGGTGAAAAAGAGGACATAAACCATAAGACAATAGAGACTGCAATAATAATCTTTCCTGCATCAAATAAAAATACTTTAACTTTCTCAAAGATTGTGTACCCAACTGTTTTCCAGTCAGGGATTTTATAAGAGGGCATTTCCATTATATAATAGGAATGTTCCTTTGACTTTATGGTGTATTTTAATAGCAGAGCAACAAGTATTGCCGCAACAAATCCTATCATATAGAATGACATCATTACTATTCCTTGTAAATTAAAACCAAAATAATCTTCAGCAGGTATTATGAGTGCAATAATCAAAGTGTACACTGGTAATCTTGCAGAACAACTCATAAGTGGTGTAACTAAAATTGTAATAATCCTCTCTTTCCATGAAGAAATTGTCCTTGTAGACATAATTGCGGGAACAGCACATGCTGCACCGCTTAACAAAGGAATAATTGACCGTCCATTTAAGCCAACATTTCTAAGAAGTTTATCAGTTATAAAACTAACCCTTGCCATGTATCCCGTATCCTCTAAAAAAGCAATAAAAGCAAATAAGAAAGCTATCTGAGGTACAAAAATTAAGATTCCCCCAAGACCAGCAAGTATTCCATTAACAACTAAATCATTTAAAAGGCCTTTTGGTAAAGCTTGAGATACAAACATCTGTATATCTACAAATAAACCATCAATTAAATCCATTGGATATGTAGCCCAAGAAAAGACAACTTGAAAAATAACAAATAATATTAGTAGAAAAATTATATAACCATAAAAGGGATGAATTAAAAGATCATCTAACCTCTTTGTAATCATATATTTTCCAATGGGCTCACCTTGCTTGACAGTTTCTTTAACTAATTTATCAATTAACGAATAGCGATTAACAGTCTCTTTGGCCTGTGCTCGTTCTGGTATAATATCTTCTGATTTGCAAAGCTGATTTAAGGCGCATCTATTTTCAATTTCACCACTTAATTTTTGTTTACATAATGCCATAAAAGAAGCGTAATTATTTTCAACATTTCTAATAATATTTGCTTTTTGAATAGCACCTTTAAATAGTTTTCCTACATCTAGAAAAGGATAATCAGGAGATTTACCCAAAGAATTAATCACGGTTTTTTTTAACACCTCAATGCCTTTTCCTTTTCTTGCATTAATAGCAACCACAGGAATACCAAGTTTTTTAGATAACAAATTTACATCTACGATTAATCCTTTCTTTGTTGCTATATCAACCATATTTAAAGCTAAGACAACATTCATCTTTAGATCAATTATCTGAGTCAGAAGAAAAATAGATCTCCTTAAATTCGATGCATCTGCAACAACCAAAGTAATATCTGGGTAATCACGATTATCTTTATTACATAAAATTTGCTGAGCCACTTCTTCATCTATTGATTTAGAAAATAAGGAATAAGTGCCTGGTAAATCAATTGCAATTGCTTTAGAATCATTCGACAACTTTATTGTTCCTGTTTTTTTTTCTACAGTAATACCAGGATAATTTCCAACTTTTTGCTTTAGTCCCGTAAGCGCGTTAAATAAAGTTGTTTTGCCAGAGTTAGGGTTTCCAGCCAGAGCAATTTTAAATAATTGATTACTCATTTTATAATTCAATTACCTCAATACTTTTTGCATCTTCTCTTCTAATACTAAGAATGTATGAAGAGATTAGGATTGCTACTGGACCTCCAAAGGGAGCTTTACGAACTACTTCAAAATTCTCGCCAGGTGTACAGCCCATTTCTAATAGTTTCTGCTCTAAATTATTATCAAAAATTCTAACCATTTCTCCTGTTGACCCAATCGATAATTCCGCTAAACATTGCATTTTGCAAATATAGTTATTTAGAATAAATCTAAAGAGATTTATTCATTAATTTAGATCAGATGATGCAGTGAAATTAGGACATGTATCACAACCTTGTTTCTTAGTCAATCCACAAGAAGTAATGATTAAAAATAAAATAATCAATAAAAGATGATACTTTTGTATTTTCATCGTAAATGCAAATTTATTAAATTAATATATTAATTCATGCAAAAACTACTCAAACACATTGGACAATATTTCATGATGATGAGAAAAGTGATGAGTGTTCCAGAAAAATGGAGTGTATTTAATAAGCAATTGATTTTAGAGCTTGAAAAAATTGGATTAAATTCAATCGGTATTGTATTATTTATTTCCTTCTTTGTAGGTGGAGTAGTGAGTATTCAAACCGCTTTAAACCTACAAAATCCACTTCTACCAAAATATTTAATTGGGTTAGCGAGCAGAGATTCTCTTATTTTAGAATTTTCGCCGACTATGATTTCTTTAATACTTGCAGGTAAAGTTGGTTCAAGCATTGCTTCAGAGATTGGGAGTATGAGGGTAAGTGAACAAATAGATGCTCTTGAGATAATGGGAGTAAATTCAGCATCCTTTCTAATTCTTCCAAAAATAATTGCATCGCTTTTCTTCTTTCCACTTCTAGTAATTCTTAGTATGGGAATTGGCATGATTGGGGCATGGGTTGGAGGCTTATCTGTTAATGTAACTACTTCAGATTTTATGTATGGTTTAAGATATGAATTTATTCCGTTTTTTGTAAGTTATGCAATTATTAAGACACTAGCCTTTGCGTTTATAGTCTCTTCTCTTTCTTCTTATTTTGGATATTATGCGAAAGGCGGGGCAGTTGCTGTTGGAAAATCTAGCACTGAAGCTGTTGTATATAGCAGTATTGTCATACTTGTATTTAACTTTATCTTAACCAAAATTATACTAGCATGATAGAGATTAAAAATATAGACAAGTCATTTGGAGATAACAAAGTGTTGAAAAATGTAAACATGACGTTCAAGAAGGGACAAACTAATCTTATTATTGGCGAAAGTGGTTCTGGAAAAACTACTCTGATTAAAATACTAATTGGTTTATACAAAAATTACTCAGGGAAAGTTCTTTTTGATGGTTCTAACGTTAGTGAAATGAACAAGAAAGAACTGAAAAAATTAAGACAAGATATAGGAATGCTCTTTCAAGGTGGGGCACTTTATGATTATATGTCTGTTGAAGAAAACATAATGTTTCCCCTCTCTTTATTCACAGAGAAATCTGAAAGAGAGATGATAGAACGAGTTAATTTTTGCTTAGAAAGAGTTAACTTAAAAAGCAAAAATAACTTAATGCCATCTGAACTAAGTGGCGGAATGAAAAAAAGAGTTGCCATTGCAAGGGCAATTGTCATGCAACCAAAATATCTTTTCTGTGATGAACCTAATTCTGGTCTTGACCCTAAAACAGCGATTTTGATCGATGATTTAATAATGGAAATTACAAAAGAATATAATATTACTACTATTGTAAACACACATGACATGAATTCAGTCATGCAAATTGGCGATAATATTTCTTTTATTCATAAAGGTGAAATGTGGTGGAAAGGAAACAAAGAAGAATTAATTATCTCAAATAATGAAGAGCTAACAAATTTTGTTTTTGCATCAAAACTTTTCAAAAGATTAAAAAAATAATAATGAAAGATGTAAAAGCAAAAAAACATCTTGGACAACATTTCTTAAATGATGAATCAATAGCCCTAAAAATTACAAATCTTATTTCTAAAGACGCAAGAAATGTTGTTGAAATTGGACCAGGAATGGGGATTCTTACCAAATTTCTTTTAGAAAAAAAATATAGTACTCAAGCAGTTGAGATAGATCAAGAAAGTGTTTTCTATCTCAGATTAAATTACCCAAAGCTAGATATCATTGCCTCAGATTTCTTAAAACTCAATATTGAAGATACATTTAGTTTTAATTTTTGTTTAATCGGTAATTTTCCATACAATATCTCATCACAAATATTATTCAAATCATACGAAAATAGAAATAACATTAATGAAATAATAGGTATGTTTCAAAAAGAAGTTGCTGAGAGAATTGCTTGCAAAAAAGGTAAAAAAAGAGGCATCTTATCAGTACTTATGCAAACATTTTATGATATTGAATACTGCTTTACCGTTGATGAACATGTCTTTAATCCTCCTCCTAAAGTAAAATCAGGAGTTATAAGACTAACAAGAAATAAACGAAAAGAGTTAAGTGTTGAAGGAACTAAATTTAAGCGCATTGTAAAAGCATCATTTAATCAAAGAAGAAAAACAGTACGTAATGCATTAAAGCCTTTTAAATTTATTAATGAAGAGGAAATTAAAGATTTACTAACTTTACGTGCAGAACAATTATCCGTTGATGATTTCATAAAAATAACTAATCATGTCAATTAAATTAGAGTTAAATAGTGAGTATATTGAAAAGCTAAAAACATTAATAAAACATGGTAAATCTGAAAAATTAATTGAAAATCTTAATACTATTCATACAGCAGACATTGCTGAAATATTTGAAATATTAGATAAGAAAGAAGCGCAATATCTCTACAAATTAATAACTGACAAAGAAAGATTAGCTGCTATAATCATTGAACTTGATGATGAGACAAGAGAAAAGCTACTTGAAGATCTTACTGCAAATGAAATAGCAAATATAGTAATTGATAAACTTGCTACAGATGATGCCGCAAATGTAATAGGAGAATTCTCTGCTGATAAAAAAGAAGAAGTTCTTGCTCAAATCAAAGACGAAGTTCTTTTAAGTAACATAAATGATTTACTAAGTTACCCTAATGATACCGCCGGTTCACTTATGGAAAAGGAATTAATAAAAGTAAATGAAAACTGGCATACAATAAGATGTCTTAAAGAAATGCGAAAGCAGGCAAATGATCTTAAAAATATATATACAATATATGTAGTAAATGATGAGGATAAATTACTAGGACTAATGTCATTAAGAAAATTATTATTGACTGAAAATTCAACCGCCATTAAAGATATAATGAATGATAATAT
>NYTT01000097.1 GCA_002683775.1 Flavobacteriales bacterium | reverse complement strand
TTTGGTTTTGTCCTATAATTATATCCTAAATGAGATAAACAAATTATTAAATCACACTTTTCAATATTTTTTAACTCATCAGTAATATCTTGAGTGATTTCGATAGGATCTAAATACTTAGTTTCTTTGTATAATTTTTTACCTACTAAACCTTCTAATTCAATTCCTAATCCAAAAATTCCTATTTTAATTCCGTCTTTAAAAAATGTTTTATAAGGTTTAACAAGCGTATCTAAAACTGTATTTTTAAAATCGTAATTTGCAGAAACAAAATCAAAATTAGCATTTGGTAGTTGTTTACGAAAACCTTCTATAGACTTGTCAAAATCATGATTACCCATAGTAGCTAAATCATATTTTAGCATACTCATTAACTTGAATTCTAGCTCTCCTCCAAAATAGTTAAAATAAGGTGTTCCTTGAAAAATATCACCAGCATCTAACAACAAGGTATTGGAATTTTCCTTTCTAATTTGCTCAATTAAAGTTGCTCTTTTGGCAACTCCTCCTTTATTGGCATTCCTGTGATGAGTAGGTTTAAAGGGTTCTATTTGACTATGTGTATCATTAGTATGTAATATAGTAATTTTTGTATTTATTTCATCTGATAATGTAAGCTTTGGCACTATAGATACACCTAAAAAACCTAGTGTTGTATTTTTAATAAATTTTCTTCTATTGCTCATTGTTGATTTTAATTATTAATTATTTCAATCCTATTATCAAGTCTAATGTCTATTGTGTCATTTTTTTCACAATAGTCAATTATTGCATCTCTAAGCTTTAAACCAATTTTATGTTGTTTTTTACCTTTAAAAAAACTCATCTTATCACCTCCATTAGCAAGATAATCAGAAGTTAAAACTTTTACGGTTTCATTATTATCAAAGTTAACAGGCCAGCTATGTTCAATAATATTATTATTCTTATCTATTTTGATGTTTAGCCCTGAAAATGGCTCTCCTCCTCTAAGACTAATGTAATTCAGTAGGCCTATGAAATCTGTTTTATTTAACTCGAGTATAACTAACTCATTTTCAAATGGCATGAGTTCAAAAATTTTACCTCTTGTTATATCTCCTTTATCTATTGTTGTTCTTAAGCCACCATTGTTAAATACACATATGTTAGCGTCACAATAATTTAAACATAAATCAGTAACAAAATTTCCTATTGTACTTTGTGGACGTCCTTTTGTTATATCATTTTTTGTATAAACAAGAGTTTCATTCATCTGTTCCTCAATTTCATTTTGATATGGTTGTATTATATTATATATTGTACTGTCAATAACTGAATTGACATTTAAAACTTTAGAGTCAAATGAATTTAGATGATATGTTGTTTCACAAGAATAGAAAAGAATTGTAAACAGTATTATGTAAATTTTCTTCATGTTACAATATTACAAATTTTACAGGTTTTATGTATAATTGCAATATGTATAATTTTGAAAAAAAAATTAGAGTTAGGTATGCTGAAACAGATCAGATGAGTTATGTTTATTATGGTGTATATGCTCAGTATTATGAAGTAGGTAGAGTAGAGTTGTTAAGATCACTTGGTGTTTCATACAAAACTATTGAATCTATGGGATATGCCTTGCCAGTTGTTAACTTAAACATTAATTATAAAAAACCAGCATTTTATGATGATGAGCTTACAATAAAAACATCAATTTTGAAGATGCCGACTTCAAAAATAACTTTCTTCTATAAAATTTATAATGAAGAAAATTATTTGATAAATACAGGTAAAGTGACATTAGCCTTTATCAATAATAAAACTGGAAGAGTTTGTTCCGCTCCTGATTTTATATTAGATAAACTCCAAACTAAATTACAGTAAATTAGATGTTTCTATATTTAAATAGTACAAATTTTTTCTAGAACTATTTCAATAAGTTCTGCAATAGGTTTTCTATGATCTTTACTATAGCTTTTGTTAAAACGATTTCCAATGATTGCACAAATTGTTAGAGTATTGTGTCCAAGTGATCTTCCTAAAAAATAGAGAGCAGATGTTTCCATCTCAAAATTTGTAACTTTAAATTCATTAAAACTAAAACTACTTATAGTATTGTTTAAGTCTGAAATTGATGGGCTAAGTCTTATTTTTCTACCTTGTGGCCCATAAAATCCAGGTGCTGTTGCAGTAATACCAGTATTAAACTCTGAAAATAATTTAAGTAAATCTTCAGAAGCTTTTACTATATACGGTGAAGACAACTCTTTTGGCCATTTTGCATGTTCAGAAAATAATTTACTTATATTTAAATCAATAATATCTTGATCATTGTAGAAATGAGCTAAATTGTCAAGCCCTAACCCATAAGCAGAAGTGATAAATGAATCAATATCTATATTAGATTGTAATGCTCCAGATGTTCCTAATCTAATTAAATTTAATGATTTTCTATTCTTTCGATGCGTTCTGGTCTCAAAATCAATATTTACTAATGCATCTAATTCGTTTACAACTATATCAATATTATCTGTACCAATACCAGTAGATATTGCACTAATCCTTGTGTTTTTTAAGACTCCTGTATGTGTAATAAATTCTCTATTTTGAATTTTGTGCTCTATAAAATCAAATTTACTTGAAATGAGTTTAACTCTATCTTGATCTCCAACCAGTATTATATTATCAGCTATTTCATTTTCAGATAGATTTAAATGATATATTTTTTTGTCTTTTGTTATAATTAATTCTGTCTCTGCTATGGCATTCATTTTATTATGTAATTTTGCATTAAAAATATAACAAATTTTACAATTATGTCTGCAAATAAAATATTAGTTCCTATAGGGTTTTCGGAGCAATCTATATTGGCTCTTGGTCAAGCATTTAATTTAGCAAAGATTAAAAACTCTGATGTTGTTCTCCTTTCTGTTGTTAAAGAGCAAAGTATGATGCAATCTTTATTCGTTGATGATTTAACAGATCAACTAAAGCTTAAGGTTAAGCAAAAGTTAAATGAATTAGCGAAACAATATGGTGATAAATTTGGTGTATCAGTTGACACTATGGTGTCTAAGGGAAAGATTTACGAACAAATAAATGAAGTGGCAGAGTTGATTTCAGCTGACTTAATAGTCATGGGTACTAATGGTTCTCAAGGAAATAAAAGTAAATTAATTGGATCTAATGCTGAAAAAGTTGTGCGATTATCAAAGTGTCCAGTAATTACAATTAAGGGAAAGGATAATAGAATTGGTTGTGAAAACATTATTTTGCCATTGGATTTAGAAAGACAGACAAAAGAGAAAGTTACTTATGCGCTTGAGTATGCTAGATATTGGAATGCTACTATTCGAGTCGTTTCAGTAGTTTTAAGAGATAATCAGGAAGTTAGAGAAAAATTAAAAAAGAATATCAATCAAGTACATGATTTTATTGTAAAAGCTGGTGTAAAATGTTCTGCTGAATTAATTGAAGGAGGTAAGAAAATAACACTTGGTAATTTTGTATTCCAGTATGAAAAAAAATTCGATGCAGATTTAATAATGATAATGACAAAGCAGGAAGAGTTATCTCTTTCTAATAATATTAGTGATACAGCTAGATATATTATAAATAACTCAGAAATACCTGTGATGAGTATACGTCCAAAAGAATCAAAACATATTACAGGGCCAACAATAGCATTTTAAAAGTGATTTTTCAGGATTTATATGATTATTGTATAAAAAATAAAATTTCACTTTCTTGTGCTGAAAGTTGTACTGCAGGTTTAATTTCCTCAAAAATCACATCTATTTCAGGTTCATCTGAGATTTTTAAAGGTGGGATTATTGCATATCAAAATTCAATCAAGATTAATCAATTGAATGTCTCACAAAAAATTATTAATGAAAAAACTGAGGTTTCAAATGAAGTTGTCGAGCAAATGGCATATACGGTGAGAAGAAATTTTAATTCTGATTTCTCATTAGCTATTAGTGGATATGCAGGTCCTACAGGAGGAACTGAAAAGAATCCAATTGGAACTATTTTTATAGCAATATCATCCAAGAGCAGTACTCATTCAAAAAGATTTCAGTTAATTGGAAATAGAGATTCAATTGTAAATCAATCAGTTATAAAAGCTGTTACCTATCTGTTAAGTGAATTAAAAAAGAGGTAATAAATTTTAATATATTTATTTTAGATTGTATATTTGCGGCCCTAAAAGAAAACTACATGTCACGTATTTGTCAAATCACAGGTAAAAAAGTAATGGTAGGAAACAACGTTTCACATGCTATGAATAAAAATAAAAGGAAGTTTTACCCAAATCTTCAGACAAAAAAGTTTTTTGTTCCAGAAACAGGTGAAACAGTAATTTTAAAAGTTTCAGCTAATGCTATTAGAACAATCAATAAAAATGGTATAGCCTCTGTTTTGTCAAAAGCTATAAACAACGGTAATATTTTACTTTAGTTACAAAATCATACTTTATTTTAAAAAGTTGCTATCTTTGATTGCAACTTTTTTTATTTAATTAAAATTATTCAAAATGAAATATAATTTATTTTCTTTATTAATTCTTCTGTTTACAATATCTGTTTTGTTTTCTTCATGTGAAAAAGAACTACTTGGATGTACTGATCCAACAGCATCAAATTATAATGATCTTGCTAACACTGATGATGGAAGTTGTATTGAGCCAGTTTTAGGTTGCACTGATTTAAATGCAATGAATTATGAATCTTTAGCTTCTTCTGATGATGGAACTTGTATATATGCATACGATTTAGCTCTTGGAATTTGGGATATAAATACAGAATGTGACGATTTAACTATCTCAATACTTGGCCTTGGAGATATTCCAGTTCCGTTAAACGATGTTTTTCCAGAATCTATTGAGATATTTGCTGAAGGAGAAGGTGTTATATCTATGGATATCAACGGAGAACCTATCTTAGCCGATGTTTCAGCTGATGGAACAGTAACAATTCAAGATGGTCAACAAATTACTACAGATACTGGAATACCAACAGTAGGAGAAGTTGATGTTGATATAACGGGGTCAGGCCTCATACAATCATCTACAAGTGGAATACTTACTTTATTCCTTTCATTTGAAATTCCATTAGCAGGTACTCAGTCATCTTCTTGTAACATTGTTTGTTCTAGATAATCTATTTTTATAGTTTAATATCTAAATTAGCTTGTGAAATATCTTATATTTTCTGTCTTATTATTTGCTTTTTCTTTAAATGCTCAAAATTTTAATCGGAAAGATAGTTTAAGAGGAAATTTAACTCATTTAAGATTATGCTATGATGTTACATTCTATGATTTGAATATTGCAATTGATGAAGTTGAAAGGTCCATTGAAAAATCTACAAATATTATTCATTTTAATATTATTAAGCAATGTAGTATAATACAAGTTGATTTAGCGTCAAATTTGGAAATAATGTCTATTATTTTTGAAGGAAATGAACTGAGATTTGAGCGTGAACTTGATGCAGTATATGTATATTTTAATCGTACCTTAAAGATAGGTGAGAGTCACAAGATTAGTGTGCTTTACGGAGGCTATCCTAAAGTAGCAAAAAATCCCCCTTGGGATGGTGGTTTTTCATGGGAGATAGATTTTAATGGAAACCCTTGGGTTGGTGTTTCTTGCCAAGGTCTAGGAGCTAGCTCATGGTGGCCATGCAAAGATCATCAATCAGATGAGCCTGATAGTATGAGAATTAAGGTTGCGGCACGATATCCTTTAAAGATTATTTCAAATGGAAATCTAAGAACTGATACTACAATTTGGAATCAATATTTTAATTCTTGGATGAATGTCAGCGAATGGTTTGTAACTTACCCTATTAACAATTACAATGTAACTATTAATATTGGAGATTATAATCATATTTCTGATCAATACATTTCAAATACTGACACTCTCGATCTTGATTATTATATTTTAAGTGGTAATGAATTAAAAGCTAAAGAGCATTTTAAACAAGTTAAACCCATGTTAGAATGTTTTGAAAATTTTTTTGGATCTTATCCATTTTTAGATGATGGATATGCCTTAGTAGAAACTTCTTATTTAGGAATGGAACATCAATCCGCTATTGCTTATGGTAACAATTTCTTGAAAGGATATAATGGCAATATTGCTTTTATTGATAATCTTGATTTTGATTATATTATAGTACATGAAAGTGGACATGAATGGTGGGGAAATTCAATAACTACTTCAGATATTGCAGATATGTGGATACATGAGAGTTTTTGTACTTATTCTGAAGTCTTATTTGTAGAATGTTTATATGGCTATGATAAGATGTTAAGCTATGTAAATAATCAAAAAAATAATGTTTTAAATGACAAGCCTATTTTAGGAGTATATCATGTTAGTAATCAAGGGTCTTCGGATATGTATTGTAAAGGGTCTTTAATGCTGCATACACTTAGAAATTTAATTGATAATGATGAATTGTGGTTTAGTATTATTAAAGGGATTTCAAATAATTTCAAATATCAAATAGTTGATGGTCAAGATATAATTGACTTCATTAATTTAGTTTCTGATAAAGATTTCTCAATATTTTTTAAGCAATACTTAGAGTTTAAAGATATTCCAGAATTTCAATATAGCATTGTTAAAGATGGAATGAATAAAACTTTAGTTTACAGATGGGAAGCGATAGATAAATTTGATATGCCATTACTTATAAATATTGGACAAGAAGATTTTTGGATTTACCCAAGTAATTCATTTAGTGAGCTAGATTTAGGAGCGTTTGATATAAATGATTTTAATATTAGAACTGACTTATTCTATATCAATACTAAAAAGCTATAATTTTTACAGCTGTTTAATTTTTTTGATTAAATTTGCAACCCAATAAATTATTAGAAGATGGCAAAAAAAGGAAATAGAATTCAAGTTATTTTAGAATGTACTGAGCACAAAGATTCTGGTCAGCCAGGAACATCTAGGTATAT
>NYTT01000021.1 GCA_002683775.1 Flavobacteriales bacterium | reverse complement strand
TAAGCATTCAAAAAGAGTTTGATACGCTGAAATTTTTTGTTGATTATAATCTCCCTTCCAAAATCTTCTTCTACTTAATCTTACGTGCCAATTACTTAATTTATTAATTACAAAATCTTGAATAAGTCGTGCAATATTAGTTGGTTCAAAGGATTCATAGCATTCTTCAACATTTGTTATTAAGCTATGTAGTTCTGACAGAATCCACCTGTCTATCTCAGCTCTGTTTATTATTTGGATCGGTTGTTCAGAGTAATTAAATGCATCAATATTTGCATATAATGTAAAGAAAGAGTAAGTATTGTATAATGTCCCAAAGAATTTTCGTTGTACTTCTATTATACCACTTTCATCAAATTTTAAATTATCCCAGGGCTGTGCATTTGAAATCATATACCAACGAGTAGCATCAGCCCCATATTTATCTAAAATATTAAATGGATTTGCAGCATTTCCTAGCCGTTTTGACATTTTACTTCCGTTCTTATCTAATACTAACCCATTTGAAATTACATTTTTATAAGCGACAGAGTCAAATAGCAAAGTTGATATTGCATGTAAAGTAAAGAACCATCCTCTTGTTTGATCTACTCCTTCAGCTATGAAATCAGCAGGAAAATAATCTTCAAATAGTTCTTTGTTTTCAAAAGGATAATGAAGTTGCGCATAAGGCATTGACCCTGAATCAAACCATACATCAATAAGATCTTGTTCTCTTTTCATTGGCTCTCCTTCATCAGAAACTAGTACAATATTGTCTACATATGGCCTGTGAAGATCAAAGCTATTATAGTTTTCATTAGAGAAATCTCCAGCTTTAAAATTTTCAAGAGGATTTGAAGTCATAAATCCTTTCGAGATAGATTTTTCTATTTCTTCTTTTAATTGCTTTATTGAACTAATACATATTTCTTTTTTAGAATCTTCAGTTCTCCAAATTGGGATAGGAATCCCCCAAAATCTTGATCGAGATAAATTCCAATCAACTAAATTCTCTAACCATTTTCCAAATCTTCCCTCCCCCGTTGATTTTGGCTTCCAATTAATGGTTTTATTCAACTCCATCATTCTATTCTTATAGTCAGTAGTTTTTACAAACCAGCTATCCATTGGGTAGTAAAGTATTGGTTTATCAGTTCGCCAACAATGCGGGTACGAGTGTTCGTATTTTTCTGAATTAAAACAGAGATTATTTTTTTTTAATCTAATTGCAATCTGAATGTCAACTGATAATTTGGGTTTATTATCCTTTTCAGAATAAAATTCATTCTTAACATACATTCCAGCAAAATCAGTTACTTCATCTATAAATTTTCCTTGTTTATCAACTAAAGTAAGAGTTCCTATTCCATTCTGCTTTGCCACTCTATTATCATCAGCTCCAAAGCTTGGGGCAAGATGAACTATCCCTGTCCCATCTTCTGTGGTAACAAAATCTCCTAGAATAACTTTAAATGCATCCCCATCAATCGGAAGTGCGTACGGAAGTAACTGTTCGTATCTGATGTTTTCAAGTTTTTCTCCTTTAAACTCAGAAATTATATTGAATGGAATTTCTTTAGAACCAATATTATAGTTCTCAAAGTTAAGTTTACTATTATCATCAGAAAAATATTTATGTGCTAAATCTTTTGCAATAATGATTGTAATATTTTTACCTGTGTATTTATTAAGTGTTTCAACTAGCAGATAGTCAATATTTTTTCCAACTGCAAGAGCTGTATTTGATGGTAGGGTCCAAGGAGTTGTTGTCCATGCAATAAAATAAAGATCATTTATAGTTTTTTTATACAGAAAATCTGACTCTACTGTTTGTTTAATTTTAAACTGAGCTACTATAGACGTGTCCTTAACATCTTTGTAGCAACCAGGTTGGTTAAGTTCATGTGTACTTAATCCAGTTCCAGCTTTTGGAGAGAACGGCTGTACGGTGTGTCCTTTGTAGAGTAGCCCTTTGCTGTGCATTGTTCCAAGTAACCACCAAACACTTTCAATATATTTATTATCATATGTCAAATATGGATTTTTTAAATCTACCCAATAACCCATTTTTTCAGTAATGTCTTCCCAAGTATTTTTATACTTCATTACATTTGTTCGACATGCCTTGTTGTAATCTTCAATAGAAATCTTAGACCCAATATCTTCTTTGGTTATGCCTAATTCTTTTTCCACACTTAGTTCCACAGGTAAACCATGTGTGTCCCAGCCAGCTTTTCTATTTACTTCATAACCTTTAAGTGTTTTGTATCTACAAAAAAGATCTTTTATTGTTCTAGAAATAACGTGATGAATTCCAGGTTGCCCATTTGCAGATGGTGGCCCCTCATAAAAAGTGAATGTTTTCTCTCCTTTTCTATTTAATATACTTTTAGTAAAAACATCATTTTTTTTCCAATTCTCTAATATCTCCTTATGAAATTGAGGTAAGTCTAATTTTTTATATTCTTTAAATTTGCTCATATGACACACAAAATGTTATGCCGGCAAATATAGTTGTTGCAATTAAGATAACAAGTTACAATTGAAAAATAAAATACTTAGCGTGTTATAATTAACTCTGATGTTTCTTGGTGTTTCCACCCTTCATGATCTTGATAGTATATTTGGTATATATACACACCCATAGGTAAATCTTGTCTCGTCTGATAATGAGTACCATCCCAACCGTTATCACAAGATAATTCATCAATGGAGTTTGATGAAAATACTAAATTACTAAATCTATCAAATATGTTTAAAACAAAACTAGGTTCTCTGATTCCATTATATTCTATACAAAACCTATCATTTATGCCATCTTTGTCAGGACTAAATGAGTTAGGAATGTAAATCCAGTAATCATCTCTTACGGATATAAACTTTTGTGCAGTATCTGAACATCCTTGATTATCATCAATAATTAAACTAATCTGGTACATTGCTAAGGAATCAGAATAGCTGTGAAATGGATTCTGCGAATTACTATTCGAAGAATTGTCTCCAAAGTCCCATGACCAATTTATTATGTTTCCGATTGATTTATCAATAAGCTGAGTACTTGTATAAAGAATAGTTAAGCTATCTGGTTGCGCGTTGAATTGCGCAGTAGGTGAAGAGAGAACTGTAACAAGTGCTTCTCCACTTATATTTCCAAATTCTTGAGCGTCATTATATGAAAATAGTGTGTATTTGCCAGCTAATTTGGTATTGATAATATACGGATTTATTGATGTTGTTATGCTAGGTTGAATATCTCCATTTATTGAATAACTAAATGTAAATGGACTAACACCGCTAAAGGATATACTAACTTCAGCATCTTTTTGTGAATTTTCACATATTGTATCATTACCAGCAATAAATGCTGCACTTGAGGATAAATGCAATGTAATGGTATCATCATAAAGACCATAGAATGAATTGTTAATTGAACTCCCATTTAAAAATGTGTTACTTTGAGAGTTCCAAAATCCAAATCCAAAGTTTGGATCAATATTTGGATTAATTGTATTTATATCACTGTTAAACACTGTTGTTGAATATGGGAAAACAGATATGTTTACACCATTTATATCAATTGACGTAGCAGTCCCTACTGGGTCAATACTATATACAATAGTTGGTTTTTCGTAAAGATTAAGTGTAATAGTATCATTAAAATCTGCGTTAAAAGAGACGGATTGAGTTGATGTATTTGGTGATATTAAATTGCTATCAGAATCCCAAGAATCAAATCCATACATCGGATCAATTGACGGGATTAAACTCACGTTGTCTCCTACAATTATTGAAGTAGAAAAAGGAAATATATTAGCTATGTTACCATTTACATCAATAGATGTGCTCGTTCCGTTAGGATTAACATCTAGAACAATATCTTTAATTTCACCAAAGTATGCTCTCACGGTTACATCTCCTTGCAAATCGATTACTAAAGTATCGACTAATGGATCATAAACATAAAGAGTTGCAGAAATAATTTCCCAATATGCAAAAGATCCACTAACAACTTCAAATGGTAAGTCAATCCCTCCAAATCTTTGATCTGTAAATGGAGTTGTAAAGTTATTTATGATATTATTATTACTCATTTCAACTTCTCCTGTTCCAATTATCTCAACTGTCACATCAAAAATACCAGTAATTGCAGTATCACAATCAACAAAACCTGAATTAATACTGTCACATCTTGCTAAGATAAAGTTTCTTAGATCTGTTACGTTATTTTGCCAACCAGTAAATGTGCCTCCCCATGTTGCTACTTGTCTAGGCATTTCAGGTTCTATAACAGCTACCATACTATCTAATAGGTATACCATAAAGTCACATGATAAAGGGCCATTTGCTAAATCTTGCCATCTATTAATATAATCATCATGAAAATCTTGATTAGTAAGCATTTCATTCCAAATTGGAACATGACCTTGCCCTCCTGTATTACCTAAAGTTGAAGGGTCACACGGCTCGGCATTTGGAGATGAACTAGGTATTCCAGTATAATTAGTTCCATGGTCAAATGTATTATCCATATCCCAAAGTGTATATCTCCATTTCTTTTTATCTCCATTAGGGTCCATGCCTCTCCACCATGCTGTATTCCAGTTTAACCAGTCTTGACATAGAACGTATGTATTTAAAAGAAAGTAATCTATTAAACTACCTGTATTATATTCACTTTTTGCCTGATTATAATTTGCTTGAATATTCATTGGATTTGTAGTTACAAAATTTACAAAATTATTCCAGTCAGGCTGTGCGTTAGGAGCGCCATATTCTGTCCAAGTCCCTCCCCAAGTTTTTAAATATTGCAAGTTATTTTTATCTTGGTCATAATAATAATCTGTAAAGTCATGATCGTCTACTTTTTCTCTCATTTCATAAACACCCCAATAAACTCCGTCAAGATATACTATACATGAAGACGTAGATCTTTCATCCATTCTTAAATCACCAATTTGTGATAAGTGATGAACATAGGCGTCTCTAATATGGGCTCCTGATCCTCCATAAGAAAATGGGTAGTTATCATTTGCTGCGGCTTTAACAATAACTCTTTGAAATTTATCTCTATCCTTTGTCATGAATATTTTATCTTGAAGAGCATAATTGTAACCAAATTGATCTCTCATAATATAATCAAACCCTCTTTGATCATAAGCCCAAGAATCATTTCCATGTTTATTAAACTCTCCAGTTCCTTTATCAAGTAATATTCCATTTTTATCAAACCATTCAATAGTTCCCTGAGGTTCTAGAGCCGAACTTCCCCAACCACCATCTAACAAATCAAGTAAACCACCTTGTCCACTGTTCCCAGAAATAGATAGAATAGGAATAGTATGAGTGTCATTAATAAAGAATGTATGATAGTCAATAAAGCTAGAAGGTATTAATGGGTCTGAGCTATAGCATATCGCCTTAACTACTGTTGTATTTGTAATGTTAATAGCAGTTGTATAAACGGTTGAAGCATTAGTTGGTGCATCTCCATTAGTAGTGTAATAAATCGTAATATTTGGATCAGGGGAGCTTAGTGCTACATTTATAGCTGCTGCATTATAACCACCATTTTGTGAAAAAATTGGAGCTGTAGCATATTCTTGCATTGCCCCAATATTATCTGCATTTGGAGTAGCATTTTGAAATACGCTCCATATTAAACTTCCATTTGTTTCTCTACCTCTAGAATGTGAATTTTGATTAGGAAAGACTCTAATAGAATCTTGAAAGATATTTGTATTATTACTGAGCATAAACACTTCATTTCCTTTAGTTTGTGTAATTTTAAAGTTAGTGTGTGCATTTGTTCCAGTAATTTCATCTCTACCAGAGCAATAAATTATTGCTGTTTCCATTGCAGGCACAATAAATGAAGAAGGGACTGTCCATTTTGTTGGATTTGATGGTTTGTCAGTTAAAAACCAACCACTAATATCAATTGCAACATTCGTTGGATTATAAAGTTCTACCCAATCACTATAATCTCCATAATTATCTTGGTATGTATCGTAATTAGCAGCAGAATATTCGTTAATGACTATTTGTGCTTTAGTAATAAAACTGATTAGTAAAATAGCAGTTAGAAAAGAAAATAATTTTTTCATAGTTTACAAAAATACTAATTTATTTAATCACCTATACATCTTGAAAATTGTTTTCTTATATTTTCGAATTTCTTTGCTTACAAAAAGAGAAGACTAAACAATTTTTCTACTTTTGTTTTAAATTTAAATTTATGTTAAATAATATTAAAGATGATCTTCAACTTTTTGATGAATTGGTCACTTTATTTTTAGAAGATGAGATTCAAAACCCAGTTGCTGAATATATAAATCCAAAAGATGTAAATAAGGTACTTGATATCACCTTGCAAGAATCTGCTATTTCAAAAGTAGAATATAAAAAAATATTAAAGAAATTATTGTTAAAAAGCACAAAATCATCATCTAAATTATTTTTTAATCAATTATTTGGAGGACGTCATAGCAAGGCAGTTTTGGGAGATTTGCTTGCAGTTATTTTAAATAATAGTATGGCAACATATAAAATAGCTGGTCCACAAGTCTCAATTGAAAAAGAAATATTATCGAAAATTTATAGTTTAATTGGATATAATAATAAAGCTGGAGGAACATTCCCAACTGGTGGAAGTATGAGTAATTTTATGTCATTAGTTATGGCTAGAGATAAAGTAAATGCTATTTATAATAAGTCTAATAAAAAGAGGTTGATTGCTTATAGCTCTGAGAACTCACATTATTCGATTTCAAAAAATGCATCATTTAGTGGAATTGGGAAAGAAAATGTTAGGTATATTAAGTCTGATCAATATGGAAGGATTTGTAAAGATAATTTTGAAAATCAAATTAATGATGATATCTCTAATGGATTTTTGCCGTTTTATTTAAATGCCACAGCAGGAACTACTGTACTTTGTGCATTTGATAATATTGAGGAACTCGCACCAATTTGCAGAAAACATGATATCTGGATGCATTTGGATGGAGCTTTTGGTGGAGCAGTAATTTTCTCAGAGAAATATAAATATTTGGTGAAAGGAATAAATTTTACAGATTCTTTTTGCTTTAATGCGCATAAAACCCTAGGCGCACCAATTAGCACCTCTTTGCTTGTTGTTAAAGATAAAAATGATTTATATAATTCATTTAATAACAGTGCATCGTATTTATATCAAACACACGACTCTGATTTTAATTTGGGTCAAACATCATTTGAATGCGGAAGGAGAAATAATGCTCTCAAGCTATGGACAATGTGGAAAGCAATAGGATCAAATGGTATAGCTAATATTATTAATCATGAGTTTAAACTTGCAAATTTTGCAAGAAACTATGTTGTCAATAATCCTCACTATAAAGTATTCAGTTTTGAAAATTCTCTCGCTATTTGTTTTAATTACAAAAATTTTGATCCTGAAGATTTATGTACTAAATTGTATGAGAACAACTTATTAATGGTCGGATTTGGACAATTTCATGCTAATAAATTTATTAGATTAGTAACTGTTAACGGAGAAAATTCCACTGATAATTTGTCAAATTTTTTTCAGATACTAGAAGAGTATTGCGAAAGAAATGAAGCCAACATAAAAAAGGTATAAATTAAAATGGGAAATAATCAACAAGACTTCATCATTACATTAGCTTGGCCTGAAGGCATGGTTATTTCAGCAGGAGCATGGTATGATTTTTTAGCATCCAAAAATGGTAAATATAGGGTTGGGCATTCTGCTCTTTTACTCGTTAATTCAAAAACAAATAAAACTACTTATTTTGATTTTGGTAGATACCATACTAAGCAAGGATTTGGTAGAGTTCGTGATATTTCAACTGACCCAGAATTAATAACTATAGATGCAGATATTAAGAACGGAGAGATAAATAATCTTAAATCAATATTATTACAAATTTCAAATAATAAATCAACACATGGAGAAGGGATGATGTATGCTTCAGTACTTAAAAATATTGATTTTAACTTAGCATTAAAATATGCTAAGAAAATTCAAGATAAGGGGATGATTCCTTATGGACCATTTTGTTGGAATGGGACTAATTGTTCACGATTTGTTTCTTCAGTTATTATTGCATCACAACCTACAATTTTTAAAAAAGTTAGATTAAAGTTTCCATTTTGTATTTCACCATCTCCAAAAAGAAATGTTTGTATTACTAATCACCACTATTATTATGTAAATAAAAATATTTGTCAAATGTCTAAGAAAAGTAAATTAAAAGCATATTTTAGTAGTATTGAAAATAATGCGTAAACCAAGTAATATAAAACAAAATGCTCAGCTAATTAGTGGTGTTGGTGCTAGTTCTTGGTTTACAATTTCTGCAGAAAAAATTTTTTATAGAATTGAACGATTCTCACTTGAAGGAGAGTTAGAATGTTCTAGACTATTTAAGGTAAAACAAAGCAATTTCAACATTAACCTCCCTTTTGAGTTTACTTATCTTTCTCATTGTAAAGAATGTTCTATTATTCAAAATGATATAACCTTTAAATTTTATACTAATGACTATTAAAATATATGGAGCAGATTGGTGTTCTGATTGTATTGTTGCAAAAAATTTTCTAAGCTCAAATCAGATTCAGTTTGATTACATTGATATAACTGATAATGATATTGCTATTAAAACGATTGAAAAAATAAATAATGGGAAGAGAATTATTCCTACTATTCTTGTAGATGATAAGATTTATGTAAACCCTGGGATTAGTGAATTAATGAAAATTATCTCATAACAAATACTATTATAATAACAAATTGACTAATGAGTGATTTTATTAAACATGAATGTGGTGTAGCCTTGCTAAGACTATTAAAGCCATTAGATTTTTATCAAAAAAAATACGGCACTTCTTTATATGCGTTAAATAAAATGTATCTGTTGATGGAAAAACAACATAATAGAGGCCAAGACGGAGTAGGGATTGCCAATATTAAGTTAGACATTGATGTTGGGAAAAGATATATTAGTCGTAAAAGATCTGTTGCAACTAATCCACTTCAGGATGTATTTGAACAGATAAACAAGAGGTTTGTTGAAATAGAGAAAAAAAATCCGGCTAAATTAAAAGACCCAGAATGGATGAAACAAAATCTACCGTTTACTGGAGAATTATTTTTAGGACATTTAAGATATGGAACATTTGGAGGCAATACTATTGAGCAATGTCATCCTTTTCTACGTCAGAATAATTGGAAAACAAGAAATATTGCTTTAGCAGGTAATTTTAATATGACAAATGTTGATGAACTTTTTCAACAATTAGTTGATTTAGGTCAACACCCAAAAGAAATGGCTGATACGGTTACCATATTAGAAAAAATTGGACATTTTTTAGATGAAGAAAACGATAAGATATATTATAGCAATAAAGATAAGTTCAGCAAAAAAGATATTACAAGGGTAATTGAAGATGAATTAGATTTACAAGATATACTAATTCAATCAGCTAAATATTGGGACGGAGGCTATGTAATTTGCGGTTTACTTGGTCATGGAGATGCTTTTGCACTGAGAGATCCAAATGCTATTAGGCCTGCATATTATTACAAAGATGATGAGGTTGTAGTTGTAGCTTCTGAAAGGCCAGTAATTCAAACGGCCTTTAATGTCAAATCTGATAATATTTTTGAGATTAAACGGGGACACGCTCTAATTATTAAAAAAGATGGCACTGTTCATGAAAAGCAAATTTGTAAACCAGAAAAGAGAACCTCTTGTTCATTTGAAAGAATATATTTTAGTAGAGGAAATGACAAAGACATTTACAATGAAAGACTAGAACTTGGAAAGAGAATTTTTCCAAAAGTATTAGAACTGATCGATAATGATATGAAAAACACCGTTTTTTCTTATATACCTAATACCGCAGAGGTAAGTTATTTTGGCCTTATTAAAAGCTGCAATACATATTTGAATAAAGTTAAAACAAGAAAAATACAGGCCTTAGGTAATAGCAGATGTGATGATGAAATTGCTAAGATTATGTCTATATCTCCAAGAGCTGAAAAAATTGCAATTAAAGATGCAAAACTTAGAACATTTATAACATCTGACAATAGTAGAGATGATTTAGTTGCACATGTTTATGATGTTACATATGGGAAGGTAACTCCAAATGATAATTTAGTCATTATTGATGATAGTATCGTAAGAGGGACTACTTTAAAACAATCAATTATTAGAATTCTAGATAGACTAGGTCCAAAAAAAATAATTGTAGTATCATCAGCACCTCAGATAAGATATCCTGATTGTTATGGAATAGATATGGCTAAAATGGGCGATTTTATTGCTTTTAATGCAGCAGTACATTTATTAAAGGATACAAATCAAATGCAGATATTATCTGAAACATATAAGAAATGCAAAGAACAAGAGAACTTGCCGAAAGAAAAAATTAAAAATTTCGTAAAGGAGATTTACCAACCATTCACTGCCGAGCAAATTTCTAAAAAAATATCAGAGCTTCTTACTCCTAAAGGTACTAAAGCAAAAGTTGAAATTATTTATCAATCAATATCAGATTTACATGATTCATGTCCTAATCATAAAGGTGATTGGTATTTTACAGGAAATTATCCAACTCCTGGAGGAAACAAAGTAGTTAATAAAGCTTTTATGAATTATATAGAAGGAAAAAATTCACGGGCCTACTAACTTTATCTCTTCTCAGTAGTATATACTTTTCCATGCCACCAAAATCTTTGTTCTTTTGATGATCCGTATTGCTCAACAGCCATGTCAAATGCTGAACCAAATGAGTGCATATCCATAACTGGCAACGGAGTGCCTAAGTATTCTTTCATACCTAATTCCTTAACTATTGTGTTTGGGTTTTTAATTGCAGTCTCTAACTCTAAGTTAGCTAATTCCTCAGCTGTCATTTTTTCCGCATGCTTAGGAGCAAATGTCATTTCATTTATAAGATGACTAGCACCAGCAAATTTATCAATAATAAACATTGTGTATCGAATATCAACTGAAATCGTTCTTTGTATTTCTTTTTCAAATGCGACATCTCCACTCATTGCCTCCCAGTTTCCATCAAAAGCTGTTCCAACAATCTCTCCCCAAGCATTAATTACGGGAGAGCCTGAATTTCCACCAGTTATATCATTATTTGAAATGAAATTTACTCTTAGATTCCCATCTTTATCTGAATATTTTCCATAATCTCCTATTTCATATAATTCTTTTAACTTTTCAGGAACATGAAACTCTTCATTTCTAGGATCTTCTTTCTTAATTACCCCATCAAGAGTTGTATAATAATCATAATGCATAGCTTCACCAGGAATATAATCACCTACATTTCCATAAGTTGCACGCATAGTTGAATTAGCATTTGGATAATAATTTTTATCAGGGTTCATTTCTCTTAACCCTGCAATAAATAACCTATTTCCTTTACTTAAGTCTTCTCTAACACTATTTCTAGTAGGGAGTATTTGTTGAATATATTTATCATAAATAGATGCAATAGCTTTGTATGCAGGATCTCTATTAACTATTGATATGGATGGACGTTCTAAAAAAGTAAAAAACTTTTCTTTGTTAGAGAATACAGATCTCCTGAATACATTTTTTGCATACCAGTCAAAATCAAGTTTTTTAAAACCGAAAAGTTGGTTTTCAATTAACCTGAAAATTTTAGAATGTTGTGATTTTGGAACATTATAGTAATACATTTCTAGCATTGATGCTAGAAGTTCTTGATCTATTGAGGGATTGTAATCTTTATAGAAATCAATGGCTTCTTTTTTTATTTTTCTTATAGCAACACTTCTTTCTTTTTCTTCTTCTGGTAAGCTTGAAATTGCTCTATGCATTTTAAACGACCAATACAAAATTTCAGCTCCCTGAAAAATAGCTTCATTAAGGAAGGTTCTATTTACTATAATGTTTTTATTTCTATTGTATGCACTTTCTATTAAATCCAAAGCTTCTCCATATTTTGTGGCGGCTGAATCATTATTATCTAACCAGGATCTAAAATCATTTTCAATAGCAATTTTTTTATCAGTAACTTTCATAGATTTTAATCCTTTCGATTGCCCAATAAAATATTTCCAGTAGTTTGATGTTCTAGCATATTTGGAAGCGTATTGAATTTTAGTTCTTTTACTTGCATCCATTCCTGCTTTCATAATTGCTAATTTTTCAGCTCGAATATTTACTATAGTTGGATTTTTAATATCCAAAGCTTGTTCAATCCCAAAAGACGTTAAGTATCTATCTGTGGATCCAGGATAACCAAAAATCATTGTATAATCACCATTTTCAACTCCATCAAGCTGAATAGGCAAGTGATGTTTAGGTTTGTAAGGGACATTCTCTACAGAAAAACTTGCTGGCTTCCCATCAGTACCACAATAAATTCTATACAAAGCAAAGTCTCCTGTATGTCTTGGCCACATCCAGTTATCAGTATCCCCTCCAAACTTTCCAATTGAAGAAGGTGGTGCGCCTACTAAACGAACATCTGTAAATGTCTCGTATGTTAAAACATAGAAATCATTACCACCAAAAAATGATTTTACTGTTGCATCATAATGATTTTCTTCAGTTTTTTCACTTTCGATTAATTTAGATAGTTCTTGAATTTTTGCTCTTCTTTCTTTTTCTGACATATCATTATTTAACTCATTGTTTATACGTTCTGTGATATCCTCAATACTCACTAAAAATGATGCAGTTAGTCCTTCATTATTTAATTCTTCATTTCGATTCATAGCCCAAAAACCGTCTTTTAAATAATCATTACTTAAACTTGAATGCTCTTGAATTGATCCGTATGCACAATGATGGTTTGTTAGCATTAAGCCTTCAGCAGAAATCATTTCTGCTGTACATGAACCTCCTCCTAGAGATACAATTGCATCTTTAAGAGATGAATTATTTACACTGTATAAGTCCTCTGCCGTAAGTTTCAACCCAGTTGAGGTCATGTCTTTCTCGTTCATAACTTTTAGCAGTTGAGGTAGCCACATCCCTTCATCAGCTATGGCTGAAAATGAAAAAATTACACTTAGGATAATTGAAGAAATTTTCTTTGTCATTGTTTGATATTTTTTCACAAATTTAAAAAACAGTATTGTCAAAATTTATTTAAAAGTGGATATTTTTAAAGAGAGATGTTAACAATATTTTAATGTACTTTTGTTTTTAATTATGTGTAATGGAAATAAAACAAGAATTAACAAGTTTCTTTCAGAAATTGGTTTTTGCTCAAGAAGAGAGGCTGATAAATTTATTGAGCAAGGAAGAGTTTTAGTAAATGGAGTCCTACCTCTACTTGGAACTAAAGTTTCTGATCATGATGATATTTCTGTAAACGGAAAAATTGTAAAGAAATCTATCAGAAAAAAAATGATTTATCTTGCTTTTAATAAACCAACTGGAATTGTTTGCACAACTGATACAAAAAGAGAAAAGAATAATATAATTGATTATATTAATTACCCTACTAGAATTTTTCCAATAGGAAGATTAGATAAACCATCTGAAGGCTTAATATTTCTTACAAATGATGGAGACATTGTAAATAAAATTCTTCGAGCTAGAAACAATCATGAAAAAGAATATGAGGTTTCTGTTAACAAGCCAGTAACTAAAGAGTTTATTGAATCTATGAGTAATGGTGTCCCTATTCTTGATACAATAACCCGTAAGTGCTATGTGAAACAAATTGACAAAAAGAAATTCAAAATAATTTTAACACAAGGATTAAATAGACAAATTAGGAGAATGTGTGAACAGCTAGACTATGAAGTTACTAAATTGAAACGAGTACGTATAATGAATATTATCTTGGATATTCCAGTTGGTTCTTATCGAGACTTTACACCGAAAGAGCTTAATCAAATAAATCAATCAGTTGTTCACTCCTATAAAACATATAAAGAAGGTGAATAGCTCTAGCGCTTTAATTTACTTAAAACAATATCCCATAATTTTTTTCTTGCTATTAAACAATAAATTGCAGTTTCCTCGACTTCTCTCCATTTAATTTTATCATCACCACATAAATCGGATATCAGTTGCAACGCAAGAGGTCCATGCTCACCTCCATCTAATTCTATATGTCTTTCTAAGTAATATACAAATTTACTAAGATTATTTTTAGAATTATATTCTTTTACTATTGCTGTAAACATATCCGGAATTAAATCTTCTCGCCCAAATGTGAAAGCTGCAGCAATTTTATGAGATTGACCGCTATCAATAACTTTGAAGGTGGTATTTAAAAAATCATCAACTCCCTTATTAACTGATGGGATGTAATTGGAAGAAACTTGTGAAATAAATTTCTCAATATTATTAGTATTTGCTTTACATTGTTTCATTGCGTCTAAATACATTTCAAAATGAGAAGATGGCATTCCATTCATATCGACATCACTTTCTTCTTCTAGTACAATACTGTTTATCAATCGTCTAACCTTACTGTCGCCAACTGGCTTCCAAGGAGATGATGTGCAAGTTAGATTATATTGTAATGATTTTAATAATGACATAAAATCCCATACAGCATAGACATGATGCTCCATTAAAATAGAAATATCTTTTATACTTTTTAAATTCTCGTATAAAGGATGATTAATAATATCTTCTTTGTAAGATTTTATATTTGAGTTGATTTCTAAGATTTTCTGATTCATTTTTTAATTTTATAAACAGGTACAGCGGAGCATGCTTCTCCAAACATTAGGCTATTTACAATATTTCTTAATTTTTTTGTAATAGCAATATATAGTTCTTCGTTAAATTGCATCTGCCCACAACCTTTAACAATTACTTTTTTATTTATAAATTTACCTGTATCAATATTTTGAATATTAGCTAAAGTTTTTTTTTGTAAAAATTCTGATTTAGAACCAGAATAAATTTCAGATGCTATGTCATTAATTTTTGATGTTGCAAGCATATATGCCCACATTGGGATAATACAATCACTACTACAGAAAATAGCTACTTCTTTATTATTAAACTTACTTACATCAAATTTTTTTAATTCTATTCTAAATTCTTTTTCTTTAAGAATAGTTCCTCTAAAAAGAAATTGCTTTAAGTCAAATTCAATAATTTCATTTTCTGGTACAAAATCAGAAAAATCTATTGTAATTAGTTCTGATTGAGCAACTCTATTAACGATTTCTTTTACCATTAAAGCATACCTAATTCTAGTTTCGCTTCTTCACTCATCATTTCTTTAGTCCAAGTTGGTTCAAAAACAATCTCTACAGTAACTTTTTTAACATCTGAAATTACTTTTACTTTCTCTTCAATCTCAACTGGAAGCGATTCTGCAACAGGACAATTTGGAGAAGTTAAAGTCATAATGATTTTGACATCACAATCTTCACTTACTTGAACATCATAAATGAGTCCAAGAGCATAAATATTGACGGGTATTTCTGGATCATAAATTTCACAAATAACTTCGATAACCTCATCTCCTATCTTTTGTAATTCTTCTTCAGTTTTCATTTTAATTATTTAATGCTATTGCATATATTTTCATTTGTTTAATCATAGAAACTAAACCATTTGCACGTGTCGGAGATAGCTGATCAGTAAGTCCTATCTCGGTAATAAAATTTAATTCAGATTCTGCAATTTCTTGTGGGGAGTGATGTGAAAGCACTCTGATTAATAGAGCAATTATTCCTTTTGTCATAATAGCATCACTATCAGCTGTAAATATAATAGTGTCATTCTTTTTTTCTGCATGTAGCCACACTTGACTTTGACATCCTTTAATTAAATTATCTTCAATTTTGTATGAACTATTTAACAATGGAAGATCTTTCCCAAGTTCGATTAGGTATTCATATTTTTGCATCCAATCATCAAACATATTGAAGTCATCAATTATTTCATTTTGTATTATATCAATGCTTTTCATATTAAACTAGCATTGATTTAGCTTTTTTTATTGCCTCTATACAAATATCAATCTCTTCAATTGTGTTATAAACAGCAAATGATATTCGAGCAGTTCCAGGAATTTTAAATCTTTCCATTAGTGGTTGAGTACAGTGATGACCTGTTCTTATAGCAACTCCTAATTTATCAATAATTACACCTATATCATAAGGATGAACCCCGTTAATATTAAATGAAATTATTCCAGTTTTATTTTTTGAATTACCATAGATTACAACACCCGTAATTTTTAAAATTTCATTTGTTGCGTATTCTAATAACTCGCGTTCATAGTTGTAAATATTCTCTACACCTAGTTTTAAAACAAAAGTAATTGCTTCATTTAAAGCAATTATGCCAGCTATATTTGGAGTACCAGCCTCAAATTTATGTGGTAAAGGGGCATAAGTTGTTTTTTTAAAACTTACATCTTTTATCATTTCCCCACCACCTTGATATACAGGTAAAGAATTCAAGGCTTCTTCTTTTCCATATAATACTCCAACACCAGTTGGGCCATACATTTTATGTGCTGAAAAAACATAATAATCAGCATCTAAATCAATCATATTTAGATTTAGGTGAGTTGTAGCTTGTGCTCCATCAATAAGCACTTTAGCTCCCAATTCATGAGCTTTAGAGATAATTTTTTCAACTGGATTGACTGTCCCGAGAGTATTTGAAATATGTGATATAGCAACAATTTTAGTATGATTTGAAATCATATTATAAAAGCAATCCATATCTAATTCGCCATTATCTTTAACTGGAATTATTTTAAGCGAGGCACCGCTATTCT
>NYTT01000096.1 GCA_002683775.1 Flavobacteriales bacterium | reverse complement strand
CAACTATTATTTCAAGATCTCTTTTGTTGTTAGAGATGTAAGATTTTGATTTATTGATAGCTTCATGTATACCGCCAGCAAAATCAATATGATTATCTTTAATCATGATTTTATCAAATAATCCAAATCTATGATTTAATCCCCCTCCAATTAAAACAGCCCATTTTTCAATTATTCTGTTTAAAGGAGTTGTCTTTCTTGTATCTAATAATTTACATTTTGTATGTGAAATTAAAGAGTTTAGATAATTTGTTTTTGTTGCAATGGCACTCATTCTTTGCATACAATTAAGAACTAATCGCTCTGCTGATAGAATTGACCTTGCATTACCACTTACAATAAACGCGATATCTCCACTTTTAACTGAATCTCCATCTTCTAAATTTGTATTAAATTCTAAAGTATTATCTGTAATTTTGAAAATCATTACTGCAAGTTCAATACCAGCAATTATTCCATTATCTTTAATCAATAATTTTGCACTACTTGTAGTATTTTTTGGAATACAACCCATTGAAGTGTGATCTCCATCGCCTAAATCTTCTTTTAATGAGGTTTCTATAAAGAGTCTGAGTTTGTTAGTATTCATATTAAAATTATTATTATTGTCAAAAATACAAAAAATGAAAATTGTATTATTAGTAATTGGAAAGACAAACCAGCAATATTTGATAGAAGGAATTTTAAAATATCAAAAACGCTTACAACACTACGCTAAGTTTGAAATTATTGAACTTCAAAATATTAAAAATTCTAAAAAAATTACTAAAACAGAGTTAGCAAAAATGGAAGGTAAATTAATTCTTAACAAGTTAGAAATATCTGATTACATTATTTTACTTGATGATAAGGGGAAAGATTTCTCGTCATTACAGTTTTCTGAAAAACTAACTTCATTAATGCAAACTGGTAAGAAACGTTTAGTCTTTATTGTTGGAGGTGCTTATGGTTTTTCTAATGATATTTTTTCTAGATGCAATGAACGATTATCATTATCAAGAATGACATTCTCTCACCAAATGGTCCGCTTATTTTTTGTTGAACAAATTTATAGAGCATTTACAATACTTAACAATGAACCCTATCATCATAAATAAATGAAATTAGTTTTTGCTACAAATAATCAAAATAAATTATCTGAAATTAGATCTATACTTTCACCTGAAATTGAGATTCTTAGTCTCAAAGAAATTAATTGTAATGAAGAATTGCCAGAGACTAATCCAACATTACAACAAAATGCTATGCAAAAAGCAAGATTTGTATTTGAAAATTATGGATTCGATTGTTTTGCCGATGATACAGGTCTAGAAATCGATGAACTAGGAGGCGAGCCTGGTGTATATTCTGCTAGATACTCAGGTGAACATTCTAATGCAAAAAAAAACATTGATAAAGTTCTCACTAAGCTTAAAGGTAATGATCTAAGAACTGCAAGTTTTCGAACAGTAATTGCATTGATTATTAAGGGAAATGAGGATGTATTTGAAGGCATTTGTTCTGGGAATATTTCTAAGTTAGAGTATGGTACGAATGGTTTTGGATATGACCCTGTATTTATTCCAAATGGGTTTGAGAAGACTTTTGCTGAAATGACAATGAAGGAAAAGAGCTGTATTAGCCATAGAGCTAAAGCTGTTAGTAAATTAGTTGCATTTCTTAATTCTTATAAAGCTAAAGCAACTTCTTAGATTTTAATTTGCTTTGGAATAAACTTACTTACATCTCCACCATTTTTTATTATATCTCTGATAATGGTTGATGAAATATGAGAAATTTCAGCAGGAGCTATTAGAAATATAGTTTCAATTGTATTATTAAGCTCCTTATTCATTTGTGCAATATTTTTTTCAAATTTGAAATCATGTGAATCTCTTAATCCTCGTAAGATATATTTAGCTTTTTCTTTACTACAAAAGTCTACTGTCAATCCTTCATAAAATTTAACATTAATTTTAGGATTGTTTATGTAAACATCTTCTATCCATTGAATTCTTTCCTCAATTGAGAAATATTGATTCTTGTCAGAATTAATTCCAATTGCAATAATTATTTTATCAAACATTGGAAGTGCTCTGTCAATTATAGATTGGTGTCCAATAGAAAAAGGAGAAAAAGATCCGGGAAAAATTGCAATTTTCGTCATCTTCAAATATAATTATTTAGAGCGAGAAAATACTAAAGTGAACAGTTCCATATTTCCTAAGTTCAACTTTTTCATAATTAAATACTGTATTTTTATCATGTTCAATAATAAGAAGTCCATCTTTTTTTAAAAGTTTATTTTTAATAATTAATTGCGGAATTTCTTGATAGTTCTCATAATCGTATGGAGGGTCAGCAAAAATAAAGTTAAATATATTTTTGCAATTATTAATGTATTTTATGCAATCAGATTGAAATACTGAAATGTTTAATCCAAATGTATCTGATATATTTTCTATAAACTCAACACTAGCAAAATTATTATCTACTGCAATAACCTCTTCAGTTCCTCTTGAAGCAAATTCTAAAGAAATATTTCCTGTTCCAGAAAATAAATCAAGTACATTTTTATTATTAAAATAGTATCTGTTCTCCAAAATATTAAATAGCGCTTCTTTTGACCTGTCAGTAGTTGGTCTTAAATTAAGTTTGTTTCCCGGATTAATTCTTCTGCCTTTGTGAGTACCTGAAATTATTCTCATTATATTAATTAAATAATCCTTGTAATTGATGGTTTTCTAGCAAATTCATTTCAGTTGGTAGTTTTATTTTTGTCGTATTTATTCCAAATTCAATATTTCTAATATAATCGTATAGTTGCTTATAAATTTCTTCATTTTTAACTATATGACCATATAATTTTACTCTAACTGATTCAGTACTGATTTTAAGCTGTTCAAATGTAAAGAGAATATAGTAGAGAACATCTTCTTTGGTTTTGAAAATAAATGCATTGCTAAATACTAACTTTTCATTTTTAAATATTGTTATATTTATAATATTTTCATTAAAAAATAAATAAGCATTATCTAATATATTGTTAGCCTGAACATATTGCTCAATTAGTATAGATTGTTGCGGTTTAAGTGTTGCAGATGGAAAGAAATTACTAACTAAATTTTCTATTTCTTCAGAAATGGAATAAATTAACATAGAATCTATTTCTCTGATTTTTTCTAACTTAATAACATCAGAAATATCAGAACTAAATTCAAGAATCTCCTTTGAGTGCTCATTAACAAATAAATCGTTAGGAACTAAAGTATATGAAAAATTTGAAAATGTAATTGTTGTTTTTTGATACTTAAGTTGTAATATTTTTTCATTATTAAATATATTAGTCAAATTATTTTCTACTCTAATATCTTTATAGAATTCAATTGTAGAATTTGTATTTAATAGAATTATTGTAAGTTGATTTAAACTTATCTTTAAAATGAGATGATAGTCTTCTGAGCATTCAAAATTGAGAGCTCTTCCAATGTATTTATTCGCTTTTCCAGTTTCCATTTAAAGATGCTTCATCCATAGATCCAACTTTTAAAAGAGCATCTAATTCGTAGTTTTTATTTTTTGCATCAAGTCCGTTAAATACTGTCCCGTAGTTTGTTGAAATTTCGAAAACTTGCACTGTAACATTACCTTTCTCAATTTCACCTGCACTAATATTGTATTTTTCCTCTGTATATGGAATTGAGAATAAATTATCAATATCAAGCGGAAAGTCTTTTTTTCTATTATTTAAGTAAGTTTTATCAAATACACTTTCTTTTGCTAATGCATATGTTGTGTCACGACTAATGATTCCAAGTTCAAGAGCTTGTGCATCTGTAAGTGAGTCAGGAGTTTCACCTATTGCTTTAACAGTTACTATTTTTTCAAATCTTAAAAAGTAGTCTAATTTTTCGAAGTTGTCAGAATATTCTCCATATGTCTGCTTGTACTTAACTTGCAATTGTCTTAGATCTTTAAGTTTCTGAACATTATTAGAGATTCTTTCTTTAGCTGCTTTATTGAAAATCATTTCACTGTTTATACTGTTATAGACAAGATATATTAATAATATGTTTAACGGTATGAGTAAAAGTGCGATTTTTCTAGCTTTCATAATTGATTTTTGAATTGCAAATTTATAATTTTTACTTAGATATCAACTGATGGTTAATAAAATTGTTTATTTGTAAAAATATTATTCATGCTTAAATTAATTTCAAAAATTATTTTTTGGTTAAATGGTTGGACTGTAACAGATTCATTTAAATTCCCAAAAAAATGTGTAATAATTGCAGCTCCACATACTTCAAACTGGGATTTTCTAATAGGAAGATGTTATGGTTATATTACTGGAATTTCTGTTAATTATTTTATTAAAAGTTCTTTTTTTGTGCCAATATTTGGAATGTTTTTTAGATTAAATGGAGGAATACCTGTTTTTCGTTATTCCAATAATAATTTAGTAGATATAACAGTCAAAAGATTTAAAAGTTCAGAAAGATTTATTCTAGGCTTGTCTCCCGAAGGAACACGCTCTAGAGTTAAGAAATGGAAGACAGGTTTTTACCACATTGCTTTAAAGGCTAGAGTTCCTATTGTATTAGTAGCAATGGACTATAAGTATAAAACTGTAGGTGTTATAGATTCAATTTTTCCAACTGGAGATATTGACAGTGACATGCGTATAATTGAAAAGCAATTTAAAGATTTAAATGGTAAGATATCTAGTAACTATAATCCTAGAATAATGTAGTTAGAATCTTTAAAAATTGTTTAAAAACTTATATTTTTTTTTATCTAGCATTCAACTTACTTTTTATAAAAGACTATTTTTACATTAAATTAAAATATAAAATATGTCATCACAGGCAACATTAAGTTTAGGTACTGTAGAGCAGGCTAAAGAAATGGGATTAAGATCTGAAGAATTTGAAAGAATTTCTGAGATTTTAGGAAGAACACCGAATTTTACTGAATTAAGTGTTTTTGGTGTAATGTGGTCAGAACATTGTTCATATAAAAATTCAATATTTTGGTTAAAAACGTTACCTAAAGAAGGACCGCACATGTTAGTTGAGGCAGGCGAAGAAAATGCTGGATTAGTTGATATTGGTGATGGCTTAGCTTGTTGCTTCAAAATCGAATCACATAACCATCCATCTGCACTGGAACCGTATCAAGGAGCTGCAACTGGTGTAGGTGGTATTAATAGAGACATCTTTACAATGGGGGCAAGGCCAATTGCTCAATTAAATTCACTTCGTTTTGGAAATATTAACCTTGATAAAACAAAGTGGTTGGTAAAAGGTGTTTCAAAAGGAATTGGTGATTATGGAAATGCGTTTGGTATTCCCATAATTGGAGGCGAAGTATTTTTTGATCCTTGTTACAATACAAATCCACTAGTAAATGCTTTTTCAGCTGGAATTATGAAAAAGGGTGAAATGATATCAGCCACATCTTCAGGAGTAGGTAATCCTGTATTTATTGTTGGTTCTAGAACAGGAAAGGATGGTATTCATGGGGCTTCATTTGCATCAAAAGATATTTCTGAAGATTCTGTAAACGATTTACCAGCAGTTCAAGTTGGTGATCCATTTCAAGAGAAGTTACTTTTGGAAGCTACTTTAGAGCTCGGAAAGACTGATGCTGTTGTTGGAATGCAAGATATGGGTGCAGCAGGTATCACATGTTCTTCAAATGAAATGTCTGCAGCAGGCAAGCATGGAATGGATTTATGGCTAGAAAAAGTTCCAACAAGACAAGAGAACATGAAGGATTGGGAAATTCTCTTATCTGAATCTCAAGAAAGAATGCTTGTGGTTGTCGAGAAAGGTAAAGAAGATGTTGTCAAAAAAATTTTTGATAAGTGGGATCTTTCTTGTGAAGAAATTGGTGTTGTTACAAAAGGAGATAGAGTTAGATATTTTATGCATGGCGATTTAGTTGGAGATGTTCCATGCAATGATCTAGTTCTTGGAGGAGGTGCTCCTGTTTATCATCGAGAATTTCAGGAGCCTGATTATTTTAAAAAGTGGAAATTGTTTAATATTGATACAGTTGAACAGCCTAGAAATCTAAAAGAAATAGCATTGTTTCTAACTGGACATGAAAATATTGCTTCTAAAAGATGGGTGTATGAGCAGTATGATTCTATGGTTGGTACAGTAAACATGAGTACAAATTTTCCAACAGATGCAGGAATTGTTAATCTAAAGGAATCTGATAAAGCATTAGCTATGACTGTTGATTGTAATGCAAGAATGGTTAATGCTGATCCTGAAGAAGGATGTGCAATGGCCGTAGCTGAAGCCGCTAGAAATATTGTATGTTCGGGTGGAATTCCTTCTGCAATAACAAATTGTTTGAATTTTGGGAATCCATATAATCCAGAAGTTTACTGGCAATTTGTTGGAGCAATTAAAGGTATGACTAAATCTTGTAAAAAGTTTAAAACTCCTGTTACTGGTGGAAATGTATCTTTTTATAATCAGTCTGCTATTGATGGGGTTGAAGTTCCTGTTTTTCCAACACCAACAATTGGCATGCTTGGAATTATCGAAGATAAAAAACATATTACTTCTTTGGCATTTAAAGGGAAATCAGATTTAATTTATATGATTGGAGAGAGTAAAAATGACATCTCTAGTTCTGAGTATTTAGCTTCTTATCACAATATTAAACAGTCGCCAGCTCCTTGCTTTGATCTAGATAAAGAGTATGATGTGCAAAATACAATCACAAAATTAATTAGAGAAGGAGTTATTGAATCTGCTCATGATGTTTCTGATGGTGGATTATTTATTACTTTATTAGAAAGTTCATTCACAAATGATCTAGGGTTTGAAATTGTAACCTCATCTGAAGTTAGAGAGGACGCCTTTTTATTTGGTGAATCTCCTTCAAGGGTGATTGTATCTGTAACTGAAACTGGTGAAGATGCATTTCTTGATTTATTAAAAGACCTTAATACTCCTTTTGTATTATTAGGTCATGTTACAAAGGGAAGAATATCTATTGACTCTTCAGATTTTGGAGATATTTGTGAATATAAGAAGATATACAATGAATCATTAGCAAGAAAACTATCTTAATTTCTTACAATCGATTCATCTAATATTTAAAATGTTAGAATTAATTTTGTATTTAGTTGTCTAGATGTAAGGTAATTTGGAACAGCATACTCTCTACCAGTAATATCTGTAACCCAAAGGTATGAAACAGTGTTATTGATATCTAAAAGGTTAAATACTTCAGCACTAACCCAAATGCTTTCAAAAATATTTAACCAATTAATTCTTGATCTTTTGTTTTCTCCTTTTAATAATACTGAAAATCCAATATCTACTCGTCTATAATCTGGTATTTTAAGAACATCTTCATATTTTTCACTATTTGGTGGGCCAAATGATAAACCAGTTCCATATACTAAATTTAAATGCATTTTATAGTTAGGATTATTTGGTATGTAATCTTGAAAGAACATAGAAAAGCTAACTCTTTGATCAGTAGGCCTTGGAATAAATCCGGCTTCAGTGATACTGCCATCTAAATTAGTGATAAAATCATTAACAATATCTTCTTCAGTCTTCATAATTGAAAGACTCGCCCAACTCTCAATTCCTGGAACAAATTCTCCATTAATTTTAATATCAATTCCAGTAGCGTATCCATTTGAAATTTGATCAGTTAGATATTGAATTCGTACATTGTTTACTTTGTATGGAATTAGATTTTCTAAATCTTTGTAATATATCTCCGTTATCCATTTAAATGGTCTTCCCCAACTGTAGAAAAGATAATCAACACCAAATACATAATGAATTGATTTTTGAGATCTAACCTCTCTATTTAATGTGCCTGATAATGTTCTTACTTCTTTGTAAAAAGATGATTGATAATATATTCCACTTGCTAATCTAAAAACAATATCTTTTTTCCAAATAGGTGCATATGCAATTGATGCTCTTGGACTCATTAGAAGTTCTTCGTTGAAAGTCCAATAGCTTGCTCTTGTACCAGCTTTAACAGTAATATTATCAAAGTCTTTAGAAAATTGCATAAATCCTGAGTTACGGAAAGACGACAGATTTATTTTGGTTTTTAAAACTTGGCTTAGTATAATTTGTTGATTTGGGTCTGCATTATTATTTATATTGTCATCTGGATGTGGATAATTATAAAAGGCCGAATCAATTAAGTTCCACTCATTTATATTATCATCAATTTTCTCTTTTTGCAATTTAAAACCCCAATCAAAATTCAAATTTTGATTGGTATAATTCCCTTTGTGAGAAAAATTTAAAACATTAGCATTTAGTCTATTTCGTGCATGATTAATATATTTTCCGACTCCTCTATCAAAAGCTACACTACCAAAATCAGAAGAACCTAAATTGTTTTCAAGCTGATATAGCCAATATTCACCAACAATATCAAAATTTTCTTCTTCAAAAGTTTTAAATGCAGAAGTTGTAAATTGTAGCTTTAAATTTTTATTGGGCTGAAAACCTGTACTTAATGCGCCAAAGAAGGTTTTGTAGCTATCTATCTCTTGCCCTTCAAAATAGATTGATAGTTTAAGAGCTTCGTTTACTGTTCCGAATTCAGTATCTCTATTTCTAGGAATCATTGTATATTGATTTTGATTTATGTTTCCTAAAAAACTAATATCCCAACTATTATTTATTTTGTAATTTATATAAGTTTGAATATCAGAAAAATTCGGTGAATATTCTGCCTCAGTATCTAAGGAATTAAGTAAATATTTACTTGTTTTATATCTTGCTCCCAATATGTAGCTTAATTTCTTATTATTAGATATTCCTTCAAAATGAGAAGATCCACCAAGTAGACTTAATTGTAAACTTGCCATATTTTTTATAGGATTTTTATATGTAATGTCAAGTACAGAAGACATTTTGTCACCATACTTTGCGTCAAATCCTCCAGCTGAGAATAGAATGCTGTTAACCAAATCTGTATTAACAAAACTCAATCCCTCTTGTCTGCCAGATCGTACAAGAAAAGGTCTATAGATTTCAATCCCATTTACATAAACAAGATTCTCATCAAAATTACCTCCTCTAACTGAATATTGAGAGCTTAATTCATTTGCTGAACTAACTCCTGGTAATGTCTTTAATATTGCTTCAATACCACCAGAATTTCCAGGTAAAACACTAACGTGCTTTGTTTTAATCTTATTAAAACTTTCTTTTCTGCTTCTTTGATCTGTGATGATAACATCATTCAAAACATTAGATGAAGTCTTTAATTTAATATCCAGTTTGTAATGTTGCCCTGCTTTAAGCATTGGGATTCTAATTTTTTCAATTTGATAGCCAATAAAACTAAATGCTAAAATTAGTGATCTGTTCTCTCTAACATTTAAATTATAATTCCCATCTAAATCTGATGTAGTTCCAATTGATTCGTTCAATACTGAAACATTAACTGATGGTAGATTATTTCCATTTACATCTGATATATATCCAGAGATAGATTGACTATATCCGCACAAGGGAGAAATTAACAAGAGTAGAAATAAATATCTTTTTAACATATTTTGCAAAAATAGAATTATGTTAACTAATAAACTCAATATTACTATACTTATTGTATATATTTTAAAAGTTGATGTTTTATTTTTAAATCTTATTTTGATTTTTAAAATAGTAATTTAAAATATGAAAAGGTTAATGATAATTTGTACTGGTAATTCTTGTAGATCTCAAATGGCCCATGGATTATTAAATTCACTTAATTTAAAGATTGAAGTGTATAGCGCAGGAACTAAACCAGAAAAAGTAAATCAATTCGCAGTTGTAGCTATGAATAAAATAGGAATTGATATTTCAAAATATATATCAAATTCTGTAGATGAGTATATATCTAAAAAATTTGATTTTGTTATTACTTTATGTGATAATGCAAAAGATGTTTGTCCAACTTTTGTAAATGCCAAAATTTTTTGTCACAAACATTTTTTAGACCCTGCTAATGCCAAGGGATCAAATAAAGAAAAACAAGTTATATATGACAATGTTAGAAACGAATTACGAGAGTACTTTTTTGATTTTTCCAGGAAAGAGTTTATTTAATATATAAAAGTTGAGATGTAATTTGATTCATTACCAACGTTATCAGTTACATTTATCTTAAATGTATGCTGTCCTTTTTTTAAATCATTTTCAATATCATAACGTAAAACATTTCTTTTATAATCGTAATCCATTAAGATCCATTTCCCATCAATCTCACCTCTAAATGATTTTATACCACTATGTTTATCCTTTATTGTTAGTTTAATGGATGTTTGTTTGTTAATTGTTTTGCCAGGAAATATATTTACACCTTTAATTTCAGGATTTATGGTGTCTGCAACTATGCAAAAGTCTCCAAACTCTCTCACTTTAGTTTTAATTATATTTTTCTCCCATTTGCCTCCATGGTACCAATAATTACCACTTAAATCTGTTGATGCGATATAAGTTTTGCTTTTAAGAGAATCAGCAATATCTGCTTTTATTTCAAGTGTGTATTTTAAGTGTACAGGAGTATTCTCATTATGAATACTGTAAATATTTCCATATGTATCTTTTACAGAATCTGTAATTTGATACTTAAACATTAAATCTTCATAAATTGAATATGCTGGCATCTCGATTTTAATGTCATTTGTTGTAAATGTATTGCTAGAATCATAATGAAATATTTTATTGAAAGTATCTTCTGGTAGAGTACATTTTTTAAGAAATGGATTATTTGTTGATTTAATTTTGAAACTAATTTTTGATTCATTTTCATAGATATCATTAACAATAACATCTATACTGTGTAATAGAGTATCTTTAAAGCTAATTATCCCATTATTTATCAAATTGCTGTAGTTTAAAAGCTTATTATGTGGCAATTTAAAACATCTATGGTATCTATTCTTACTTAATTTATTTTCACAATAGTCAATATGAGCATTTATATATCTTGTAGTACTAAAATCTAATTCATTAACTCCAAATTGATAGCTTAGTGTGTTATCAATAAAT
>NYTT01000095.1 GCA_002683775.1 Flavobacteriales bacterium | reverse complement strand
CAACTGTTCATGCTCAATCAGCACTAAAGATATTTAATCGTTTAAATAATCTTGGAATGGAAAAAGAAGTTTTAACAGAGCCTAATTTCTTTTTAGCATTAGTAGGACCTTAGGGAGCGAATGAACAGAAAGTTACGGTCCTACTGCGGTATTATAAATAAAAAACATTTCTTAAAGACAGCTATATGTTCAAATCGTTATGTTTGGATATAGACTATATAACTAAAAATTGATCTATATCGGTGAGATATTGGAATGATGCTATGCCATATTAGCTGTAGAATTTAAAGATAGAATGCAGAGGTTTGTGTAAGTGAATTTACACACTTATTTAAAAAAACTCTTCAAATGAGCTAAGAACCATGTGTATCTAGCAGGTAGATCTTTATATTTTTTATATAAGACATATATGCTCTCATATGTTGGAGCTTCTAAGTCTAGAATCCTTAATTTATCAAAATATTCTGAAGTCTCTACTGTAAATCTAGGCAATATCGTAAAACCTAACCCTAGAGACACTGGTAATAGAATTTGGCTTAACTGATTAACATAACCAGTTTTTTTAATATATTTAAAACGATTATAAGTGTTATTACTCTTAAATATTTTCTCAAGATAATATAACCCATCTGGATGATTAATAAATCCTATATTTATAATATTTTCTAAAGATATTTCTTTTTGTTTTTTTGAAATCACTACCACAAGCTCTTGAACATCTACTTCTAATTCTGTGAAGAGTTCTGAGTCTTGTTTACTTGTAACTATACCAATTTCGATATCATTAGAGCTAAGCATATCTACAACTCTTTTATTTGGTGCAGACTCTAGAGATATTTTGAGATCTTGATGCTTAGATTGATATTCAAGAAAATGCTTATATATCTGTATTAAAATACTTCCAGAACAACCAAACTTACACTCTCCCTCATAAGGGTAATCATGACCGATTTCTGATACTAACTTTTGTTCTTTATTTCTTATATCTATAGCATATTTATACAGTAGATGACCTGCTTGAGTTAGATCAAACTTTTTTCCAGAGTTATTTATTATTGTTTTGCCGATGCTTTGCTCTAGCTTGTCTATATGTTGGCTAACTCCTGATTGAGTCATATTTAGAAGTTTAGCAGTCTTTGTATAATGACCAACCTCAACTAAATTTAAAAAAGTATTGAGAAACTTACTATTAATCATTTTTTATAATCAAAACTATTATTTTTAATAATTTTACATTATATAAATCAAAAAATATAATCATCACATAAATTAAAAACTCTAATTAGAAAAGGAAGAAGCAATGCAAAACCCATACCCAAGAAATTTCTCACACATCGGAATATCTGTGCCTGATCTTGAAGCAGCTGTTAAGTTTTATACTGAAGTTTTAGGTTGGTATACGATTATGAAACCTACTGAAATCGTTGAAGATGATAGTGCTATTGGAGAAATGTGTACTGATGTCTTTGGCGCAGGCTGGGAATCATTTAGAATAGCTCACCTATCTACCGGTGATCGTATTGGTGTTGAGCTATTTGAGTTTAAAAACCAAAAAAAACCAGATAACAATTTTGAATACTGGAAAACGGGTATATTTCATTTCTGTGTCCAAGATCCTGATGTTGAAGGATTAGCTCAAAAAATAGCTGATGCTGGTGGTAAACGTAGAATGGCTAAGCCTAGATTTTATTATCCTGGTGAAAAGCCATATAGAATGATCTATATGGAAGATCCATTTGGGAACATCTTAGAAATTTATAGTCATAGCTATGAGTTACACTACTCTGCTGGTGCGTATAACTAGGATATAGCTAAATATGATTTGTAAAATGTCAGTTCATTACTATTTTCTCAAATATTGGTATAAAGTTTCCCTACTTATCCCAAACTCTTTAGCTAAATGTGTCTTTTTCTCTCCATTGCTCACACGCTCTTTCAATTCTAATATTTTATTTTTATCTAAGGTAGGTTTTCTTCCTTTATAAACACCTTTTTTTTTAGCAAGTGATATACCCTCGAGTTGTCGTTCCTTAATCAAAGAGCGTTCAAATTCGGCAAAGGCTCCCATAACAGATAGTAATAAAATAGACATAGGATTATCTTTACTCGAAAAAGTTAATCCCTCTTTAACAAATTCAACTACGACATTATTCGATGTTAATTGAGTCACAATTTTACGTAAGTCTTCTAAATTTCTTGCTAGCCTATCCATACTATGGATATAAACAATATCATCATCTCTCGCATACTCTAAAAGATTCATTAGCTCAGGTCTATTTATGTTTTTTCCAGATACCTTATCGATAAATATCTTATTCAATTTTAAGCCATGTAATTGTCTCTCATGATTTTGAGCTAAAGTACTTACTCGGATATAACCAATTTTTTTACCAGTCATTTTAGATTCGCATAAAATAGTGTCAGGTTAGATTCTATAAGTTTGAATGGTTTTTGTCAATAAAGTAAAATGTATACTTATAACTGACACATATTATATGCTGACCTGACAGTCAGAGTAGACTATACTCTAAATGGACATTATTATGAAAAAGAAATTAACACAAGAACTTATTATCAAATATTGGACATTATCAGAAGATGATAAAAATGAAATCAAAAGTGTAAAAGTTGAGTTCAGAATTTATTTATCTATTCAATTATGCTCTTTACGCAGTAGAGGTAAATTTATTCAATACTGCAACGACATTCCTGCTGAGATTATAAATTATTTGACTAAGCAGCTGCTACTGCCTCCAACTCTAGAGGTCAATGAGCCATATCGTAAAGCTACTATTACTGAACATCGTCAAAAGCTATTATCATATTTAAAGTTTGATAAGTATGAGGGTTTAATAGTAACTGGTTTTGAATCATGGCTAGAGTCTGAAGCTAGGCAGGGTAAGTTACCAAATGAACTAAATTCTGATGCTCAAGCATTTCTTCTTAAGAATAAGGTAGTATTACCAGGTAAATCAGTCTTAGATCGAACAATAACAAGTGTTTGTAATAAGGTTCATAGTGAAATGTTTGAAAACATCTATAATAATCTACCGAACGATTTAAAGGAGCATATAGATAATTCATTAGTATCAACTAATGATTCTAAATCTTACTTCAATCGACTTAAGCAATATCCTCCATCTGCAACAGCAACTTCTATCAACTTATATTTGCAACTATATAGTAAATTGAGCTCTTTCAATCTTGAACGGATTAATAGCAACTTTATCAACTCAAAGTTTCTAGAGTATATATTTAAACTGGCTAAAAACTATAACTCTAGAGATATAAAACGATTTAATGAACATAAACGATATGCACTAATGCTCTGTTTTCTTATTGAGAGCAAAAAGTATTTGTTAGATAACTTAATCAAAATGCATGATCAATTTATGCAGGAGATGTTACGCAAATGTAGAAATGCTTATGAAAATAGATTTAAGCAAACACGCAAATCTCATAGAAAAGATGTTGATTACATGATTGAACTCAGCGATTTTTTATTAAGTATTCGTAATGATAAAAACATTTCTAGTGAGTCAATATTTTGCAAAATACAATATACCCAACTTGTTGAACATAGAGATAATTTAGAAAGCTATAAATCCCTAGATGAAAATGGTTTGAGTGATATAATTTTAAGAAGATATCCTAATTTCAGAAAATACTTTTTTAATTTTATCAATCTACCTTTTAAGGTCGAAAGTGGCAGTGAGTATTTGCTTGAATGTATAAGTGTAATAAGAGATCTTGATTCAGGAAAACTAAAATCTCTTCCATCAGATATTCATCATAAATTTGCCTCGAAAGACCTCTCTTCTAGGTTAAAAGACAATAATAAAATTAATAGAAATGCTTGGGAACTCAGCGTTGCTATAGAGATGCGAGAAAAACTAAGGTCAGGAGATCTTTATCTCGCAGAAAGTAGGCAGTATATCCCATTCTGGAATATGATGGTTGATGATTTAACTTGGGGCAATATAAAAGATCAAGCTCATAGCGAGCTAGGCATACCTGCTCAAGAAACCATAAAATCAGATATGATAATTAATTTTAACAATAAGTTGCAAGAGTACCAGAAATATTGGGATAATGATGATTTTGCTAATATCATAAATGGACAGCTAAAGCTTAGAAGAAAAGATAAATTAATAGTTTCTGATGAGGTTGAAAGAATACAAAAAATAATTGAATCAAACCTTACTTCAATTCGTATAGAACAATTACTTATAGAAATAGATAAAATAACAGGTTTTAGTAAATTTTTCACACCTGTCCAAGGACACAAATCAAGACCTGATAATTTTTATAAAACGCTAATCGCAGCTATTATATCCCAAGCTACAAATTTAGGCATTCAGGCAACTAGTGCTAGTGTTCCAGGAATTACTGTTGATATGCTCAGACATGTGATTGATACTTATATCAATGAAGAAAACATTAATCAAGCAAGTGCTGAAATAGTAAGGCATCATCATAATCATCCTTTAAGTTCTACACAAGGTGGTGGCAATATTTCATCATCAGATTCACAGAGATTTAAAATAAGGGCTGACTCTTTATTAGCATCACATTACCCAAGATACTACGGTTACTATGAGAAGGCTATAGGAATATACACTCATGTATCCGACCAGCTATCTGTATATCATACTAAAGCTATATCGTGCGGTCCTCGAGAATCGTTATATGTTTTAGATGGCTTGTTAGAAAATAATACAGTCCTTGGTATTAAGGCTCATACTACCGATACTCATGGTTATACAGAAATAGTATTTGCTCTATTTTATGTATTAGGATTTTACTTTATGCCGAGGATTAAAGATTTAAAAGATCAACAACTATATAAAGTAGATAGGAATCATTCATATGGCGATTTTGAACCCTTACTAACAAAAACAGTTGATTTAGATATTATCAAAGAGCAATGGGATAATATATTAAGGATAGCCATATCTCTTAAGAGAAAAACAGTACAAGCAAATGTTGTAGTTCAGCGTCTAACTAGTAGTGGTCCAGCTGATAGGCTAACACGAGCTTTTATAAATCTTGGTAGAATTATTAAAACAGAGTATATTCTTCAATATTTAACAGATAAAAATTTGAGACAAACTGTTCAAACCCAACTAAACAAAGGGGAGTATAGACATAAACTCCCTCGTTGGATATTTTTTGCTAATCAGGGAGAATTCACTACTGGAGACTATGAGGAAATTATGAATAAATCTAGTAGTCTAAGCCTAGTTTCAAATGCCATTCTAATATGGAATACCTTAAGAATAGATGAAATTATAAAGTTGTTAGAAGAACAAAATATTGAAGTGAGCGAAGAGACTCTTTCTCACATTTCATTGCTACCATTTAAACATGTATTACCAAATGGAACATATTTTATAGACGAAAAATAAGATTTTTAGCATTTGTGGAATTTATTACAGAAAATTACGGTTTGAACAAGATTATCACCTATAATTTAGTTTGAAACCGTAACTTTCTGTTCATTCGCTCCCTAAGGTCCAAATAGGATGGCTAATAGAACAGGTAATTATACAGCATTTCATGTAAATGATGATTTTGTAGAATCAAATTTAGGAGCAAATACAAGTAGAGATTTTTGCTATTATAATTCTTTAAGAATGTGGAAAGGTAAAGATTCATCATTCCCTTTTGTTGATTCACATTTAAAGGGTTATAGTGTTCGTGATAGTAGTGATTGGGAAAAAACCTTAAAACCAAGATTAAGAGAAAGGTTAAGCAAATCACAAAACATTATTTTATTTTTAAGTTCAGAAACATGTAATTCAAGAGCATTAAGAGAAGAAATAGATTTTGGAATTAATAGAGAAGGTTTGCCAGTTATAGTTGTATATCCAAAGTACAAAAATAAAAGTGATATCTATGATAAACAAATAGGTTCATTTAGCAGTAATATTAAAAAGCTTTGGGATAAATTACCAGT
>NYTT01000094.1 GCA_002683775.1 Flavobacteriales bacterium | reverse complement strand
CTTAGAAGATTCATTCCGCCTTTCTCACTATCATTTTCTGCAAGATATTTTTTTGCATCTGAAATAATAGTTGTAACTAATTTTCTTTGTGCATTTACTAGATGATCAATTTTAAGTTTATATGTATTGTATTCATGCTTATCACCTTGTGGTGTTGGACCAGATATTATTAAAGGTGTACGAGCATCATCTATTAAAACAGAGTCAACTTCATCAACAATCGTGTAATGTAGTTTTCTTTGTACTAAATCTTCTGGACGTTTAGACATGTTATCTCTTAAATAATCAAATCCAAATTCATTATTTGTACCATATGTTATGTCTGCTAAGTATGCTTTTCTTCGCTCAGGTGAGTTAGGCTGATGATTGTCTATACAATCAATACTCATTCCATGAAATTGAAATAATGGACCCATCCAAAGTGCATCTCTTTTAGCCAAATAATTATTTACAGTAACAAGATGAACTCCAAGTTCAGTTAGAGAGTTTAAGTAAATAGGAAGTGTAGCTGATAAAGTTTTTCCTTCACCTGTTTGCATCTCAGCAATTTTCCCCTGATGTAGAACAATACCTCCAATTAATTGAACATCATAATGTATCATGTCCCATTTTATGCTAGTACCTGCAGCATCCCAACTTGTTTGGTAAATCGCTTTATCTCCATTAATACTAATAAAATCTTTAACTGTAGCTAATTCTTTATCATTTTCTGTAGCCAATACTTCTAATGATTCATTTGTAGAAAATCTTCTTGCTGTTTCTTTTACTACAGCAAATGCTTCAGGCAAAATGTTGTTTAGAATAATCTCAATTTTTTCTAAAATTACTTTTTCAAGACTATCTATTTCTTTATATAAATCTTCTTTTTCTTGTGCTGTTGCTTTCTGGGATTTTTCTTTTAAGTCTTTAATTTGCTTTCTTTCGATTGCAACATAATCTTTAATCTGCTTTTTTAACTTGCTTGTCTTACCTCTTAGCTGATCATTAGAAAGACTTGAAAGATTATCAAACTGTTTGTTTATTTCTTTGACAATAGGGGAGATTTCCTTAATATCTTTATCATATTTATTGCCAAATAGTTTGCCTATAATATTTAAAAAACTTGCCATTTATTTGTTTTTTTAGAAAGTAAATGTACTCTTTTAATTATTTACAAAAATATTAAAAAGTCAAATTGACCTTTTAATTAATATTCATCTTCATTAAAGAAAAAATCATCTTTTGTAGGGTAGTCTGGCCAGATATCTTCAATAGTGTCCCATTGCATGCCAATCTCTTCTTCAACAAGTTCTTGTAAATTTTCTACAACTTCCATTGGAGCACCAGAGCGTATTGCAAAATCAATTAACTCATCTTTTGTTGCAGGCCAGGGCGCATCCTCTAATTTTGATGCTAATTCTAAAGTCCAGTACATCTTATTGGTGTTTAAGTTTTTTGCAAAATTATATTTTTTATTGACTTATAGATCGAATTACTAATCTTTTTGCCATTCCACAGCTGGAATGTCTTTTTCCATGAGTATAGATCTTGCTAAAACAAAAAGATAATCAGATAATCGATTAAGGTAAATTAAGTGCAAATGATTAATGCTTTCATCTTGTTCAATAGCAATTAAATTACGCTCGGCTCTTCTACATACTGTTCTAGCAATATGACATTTTGATGCAGTTGTATGTCCGGAGGGAAGGATAAAATTCTTGAGCACTGGAAGTTTATTGTCTATTTTATCTATTTCAGATTCAATTAATGAAACATCATTTTCAGTTATATTTGGTAAATTAAGTGTTGATTTTTTACCATCGTATGCTATACAAGATCCTAAATTAAAAAGTTGATTTTGTATTTTGAAAAGGAAGTTTTTATGTGATTTTTTTTCTATGTCGTCATAAATGTTTCCAACAAATGCATTTAGCTCATCAATAGTTCCATAGCATTCAAGTCTGGTATGATTTTTTTTAACTATTGTGCCTCCCAATAACTGAGTACTTCCTGAGTCTCCTTTTTTTGTATAAATTTTCATAATTAAAATCTTATTATATAATTTTCTTTACTAAGTTCAGATTTGACAAATACTATTCCAACATAAAATAAATCAATCGTAAGTGTAGTTTTATGGTGAGATGTAATGTAGTTCCAAGCTTGTTCCATGCCATCTGACCAATGAATATCATCAAACACAAAAATAGTGTTGTTATTTGAATACTTTAAACAAAGTTCAAAATATGTTATAGTCGCATTCTTTTGATGATTTCCATCTATAAAACAAAAGTCTAAATCGTTAATTTTTTCAAGTTCTTTATCTAGTGTAAGTTTAAAATCTCCTAAAATTATATTCGTATTTTTGATTTGCATTTTATCAAAATTTTCTCTTGCAATTCGACTTGTTTCAGGACATCCTTCAAATGTATAGATGTTTGATTTTTCTTCTGCTAAAGCTAAATATAAAGTGCTTATTCCTAAAGATGTTCCTAGCTCTAGTATGTTTTTTGGTTTGTAGTGTTTAATAATTCTATAAAGTACTTTCCCAAATTTAGCATTCTTAGCTGAGTTTTTAGCAATATCTTTAATTCTTCTATTTTTTGAACAATTTATATGACTTCCAGCTCCAAAATCTGTAATTTTGATAATATCTTCTGATTTACATAATTCTTTTCTTAGCTTTTCAATCTTTTTACATTTTTCATCATCTGATTTATTATGTAAAACATTAGAGATAAATTCATACAAGAAAGGACTTTGGGCACTATGGATATTTTTAGCTTTAAAAAAATATTTAATATACTTAGTTATAAAAATTAATGTTTTCATAATTTATTTTAAGCACATATTACACAAAATCTACTTTGAGGTTGTATTTGGAGCCTTCCAAAAGGAATCTCTTTATTACATTTTTTGCAAATACCAAAATCTTTTTCATTAACCATTATTTTCATTTCCTTTAGTTCAAACATTTTCTTTTTTGCTACCTTAAGCGCGGCTTCTACGATACTTTTATTGTTTATAGCATCCATTCTACTTACTCTACCTATCGCGTTTTCTGGAGCAATTGGCTGACATAATAAGCCGTATTCTACAATTTTTTGTTCAGTACTTTTTATTTCATCATCCAAAGCTCGTTTGATAGCTGCCAACTCTGTTTTTTTCATTTCTACAAAAATATGCTTTTTTAATGTATTTTTGCTTAATGATAATTATAACTGGCGCAGCAGGATTTATCGGTTCTTGTTTAGTATCTAAACTAAATAGTTTAGGTAAAAAAGATTTAATTTTAGTAGATGATTTTTCTAATCCTGAAAAAAACAAAAATCTTTTAAATAAATCTTACATTGCAAAAATTAACCGTTATGAATTTTTTAATTGGTTTTCAAAAAATGTAGATTTTATAAAGGAGGTATATCATATTGGTGCAAGAACAGACACCACCGAGCAGAATGTTGATATTTTAAACGAGTTAAATCTAGAGTATTCTAAAAAAATCTGGAACTTATGTACGATCCATATAATTCCATTAATATATGCTTCCTCTGCAGCTACGTATGGAATAGGTCAGTTTGGGTTTGATGATAGCCATAAAAATATTTGTAGATTAAAGCCGCTTAATGCCTATGGAAGATCTAAAAACGAATTTGATAAGTGGGTTTTAGCTCAAGATAAGAAACCTCCTTTTTGGGCTGGTTTTAAGTTTTTTAATGTCTATGGCCCTAACGAATTCCACAAAGGGAGAATGGCATCTGTAATCTTTCATGCTTTCTCACAAATCAAACAAACTGGCAAGATGAATCTCTTCAAATCACATAAAAGTGAATTCAATAATGGGGAGCAACTAAGAGATTTTATATATGTGAAAGACCTTATTGAGGCACTATATTTAATGATGAATAATAAAGAGAAGAGTGGTATATATAATCTTGGTACAGGTCAATCTCGCACTTTCCTAGAACTAGTAAATGCAACATTTAGTGCAATGAATTTTAAAAGTCAAATATCGTATATAGATATTCCTTTAGATATTAGAAAGAATTATCAGTATTATACTGAAGCTAAAATGCAAAAACTAAATAATCTTGGAATGATGCAAAAATTCACCTCATTAGAAGATGGGATTGAGGATTATGTAAAAAATTATTTGCTGAAAGAAAGTTATTTTTAAAGCTCTTCTTTGAGTTTAGATAGAAACTTTCTTATTTCTTTTAAATGACCAATAATTTGAACGTTATTAATTGTATCTAACTTATTTTCTTTTAATTTTTTTTTTTGCTCCCTCTACTGTAAATCCTTGTTCTTTTAACAAATAATGAATAATTTTGATGTTTTCAATGTCTTTGGGAGTAAATAATCTATTGCCTTTTTTATTCTTTTTGGGTTTTAAAATATCAAATTCTTTTTCCCAAAAACGTACGGCAGAAATATTAATATCAAAGATTTCTGCTACTTCGCTAATTTTATAGAATAGCTTTTCAGTTGATTTATTATTTAAAGACATTAATCAAATGATTGATTACTCTGAGATGAAATAAGCAACATCTTTTCAAATTGTTCTGGAGTTAGGTCATTGTAGTAAAAATTTACAGGATTAATTTTTTTACCATCCTTGTGCACCTCATAATGTAGATGTGGGGCTACAGATGTACCTGTGTTACCAACATATCCTATTATATCTCCACGTTTTACTTTTTGACGTTTCTTTACTATAAACTTAGACATGTGTGCATATAGAGTTTTGTAGCCAAACCCATGATTAATTACTACGTGATTTCCATATCCTTTTCGGCTTCTTTTGACTTTAGAAATTTCTCCATCTCCTGTTGCATAGATTGGGGTACCAGTTTTTGCAGAAAAATCCATACCTGCATGAAATTTTTTGGTTTTGTATATAGGATGAATTCTATTGCCAAATCCACTGGCCATCCTGCTTAAATCTTTATTAGATACAGGTTGAATCGCAGGTATTGATGCAAGCATTGTAGTTTTGTTTTTTGCTAGGTCAATTATTTCGTCAAAAGATTTAGATTGAATGTAAAGTTGTTTAGTAACTTGATCAATCTTTTTGCTTGTAGATATAACAAGTTCAGAATTGTTAAATCCAGTAAGATCTTGATATCTATTCACTCCACCGTATCCTGCCTTACGAATAGATTTTGGAATTGGGTCTGCTTCAAAAATTAATCTGTAAATATTATCATCTCTTTTTTGCAAATCATCAAGTACTATCTCAGCTTTTTCAAGTTTATTTTGAATAATTTTATATTGAATACTTAGTTGTTGTATTTCTCTGTTTAATATTTTTTCTTTTGGACTATCAAAAAATTGCAAAAATATGACTACCATAAAAAAACCAGTTAATGCGCTCCCAAAAAAGAAATAAAGAATCTTTTTTATCTTATTCGCTACGCTAAGTTCAATTCGTTTGTAACTTAGCGTTTTAGTATCGTAATAATATTTTACCTTAGCCATATCAAAATTATTTTACAAAAATACTTAATTTACATTAGATGACCCGCGAAATAAGCTGATATCTAATTACTTATTGATTATTAAAAAAATATTAAGAAGAAATGAAATCAAAAAAACTAAGAAAATTATATTTAGATTTCTTTAAATCAAAGAACCACTCTATTGTTGTTTCTTCACCAATGGTAGTTAAAAATGACCCGACATTGATGTTTACAAATGCCGGTATGAATCAATTTAAAGATATTTTCTTAGATAACGTGAACGCAAAATACCCACGCGTTGCGAATTCTCAAAAGTGTTTACGAGTATCTGGTAAACATAATGATTTGGATGAGGTGGGTCATGATACATATCACCATACTATGTTTGAGATGCTGGGATCATGGAGTTTTGGAGATTATTTTAAAGAAAAGGCTATAGATCACGCTTGGGATTTCTTAGTTAATATTTGTAAGCTTGAAAAGGACAGATTATATGTAACTGTTTTTGAGGGAGATAATTCAGACAAGTTAACTAAAGATGTTGATGCATATGAATTTTGGAAAAAATATCTTCCCGAAGAACGAATTATAGACGGAAACAAAAAAGATAATTTTTGGGAAATGGGTGAAACTGGCCCTTGTGGACCTTGTTCAGAAATTCACTTTGATAATAGAGATACAAATGAAAGATTGCTTAAAGATGGAAAGAAATTAGTAAATATGGATCATCCTGAAGTTATTGAAATTTGGAATCTAGTCTTTATGCAATATAATAGATCATCTGATTCAATATTATATCCATTAAAAAACACACATGTTGATACTGGAATGGGTTTTGAAAGATTAGCTATGATTATGCAAGAAAAAAAATCAAATTATGATACTGATATTTTCCAGCCAATTATACAAGCTATTTCTATAAAGGCAAGATTAAACTACGGAGATAATGAAAAACAAGATATAGCTATGAGAGTTATTGCGGATCATCTTAGAGCTGTTGTTTTCTCAATTTCAGATGGTCAGCTTCCTTCAAATGCTAAAGCAGGTTACGTAATTAGAAGAATCTTAAGAAGAGCCTTGAGGTATGCATATACATTTTTAAATTTAAAAGAATCATTTATTTTTGAGTTAGTACCTTTACTTTGTACACAAATGTCAGAGCCATATCCTGAACTAATAAATCAACAAGAATTTATTCAAAAAGTAGTTAAAGAGGAGGAGGAGTCTTTTTTAAGAACACTTTCCGATGGTCTTAAACGAATTGAGCATATCACTAGAGAGTCAAGTGATATCTCAGGAAAGCAGGTTTTTGAACTTTACGATACATATGGATTCCCAGTTGATCTAACATCCCTTATTTTAAACGAAAAGAATTTATCTTTTAATATTTTAGAATTTGATGTTGCTATGCAAGAGCAGAAGGATAGATCAAAGAATGCAAGTAAAATAGTAAAAGGAGATTGGGTTGTAGTAATTGCAAACGAAGACACAGAATTTGTTGGTTACGATTTATTAGAATCTGAAATTAAAATAACTAGATATAGAGAGATTCAAACAGAGGAGGGAGAGCAATTTCAATTTGTTTTTAACAGATCTCCATTTTATCCACAAGGTGGAGGACAAGTTGGAGATACAGGTTTTATTCAAAATCAAAATGAAAATATTGAAATAAATGATACAAAGAAAGAAAATAATCTTATTATTCATTTATCAAATAAATTTCCAGAAGATGTTTCTAAGTCATTTATTGCTAGAATAAACATAAATAATAGGAAGTCAAGTTCAAGGAATCATTCTGCGACTCATCTTTTACAGGAGAGTCTTATAAATATATTAGGAAATCATATCTCTCAAAAAGGATCATTAGTATGTCCAGAGTATTTGCGCTTTGATTTCACACATTTTTCAAAGATTGATAGTTCAGATTTACAGAAAATTGAAGATGATGTAAATAGGAAAATATTAGCTAATATTCCTTTGGTTGAGCACAATGATTTACCTATTAGTAAAGCAAAGGAATCAGGTGCAATTATGCTATTTAGTGAAAAATATGAAGATAATGTTCGTATGATACAGTTTGATAATTCTAAAGAATTATGTGGAGGAACTCATGTGAGCGCTACAGGAGAGATTGGTTTGTTTAAAATTTTAACTGAAGCATCTGTATCATCGGGTATTAGGAGAATTGAAGCTATTACTGGAAGTGTTGCTTTAGAATATTTTAATAAGAAGGAATCTTTAATTAAAGAGATTACTGATATCGTTAAGAATAAAGATATACTTAATTCAGTGAAACAATTAGTAGTATCAAAAAAACAATTAGAAAAGCAGGTATTAGAATTTAAGAAGATTTCTTTATTGAATATTAAGTCTGATCTTTTAAATTCAAGTGAAAAGATTAATAAAATTAGATTTATTGGTAAGCTTGTTGATATGGATGCTGATGATATGAAAAATATATCGTTTTCTTTTAAAAAGGAAGCTAATTTAATTTTGATTTTAGGTTCTAAATCAACTAAGAAAGCAATACTTTCTGTTTTGATTACTGATGACTTAGTAAGTAAAGGTTTAAGTGCTGTGAATATTATAAAAGAAATTTCAAAGGAGATTAAAGGAGGAGGAGGAGGACAGCCATTTTTTGCAACTGCTGGAGGGAGTGATGTTAATGGTATCCAAAGTGCTATTGACAGAGCTAAAGATCTTATAAAATAAAAAAGCCAGCTAAGCTGGCTTTTTTATTAATCAAAAAAAGTTTTTTTTAGAATCTGTAAGAAAGACCAAAATTAAATGTTCCTTCTCTATCACCGTTTTCATTTTCATTTGTTGGCATAGTATAGTTAGGCTCAATATATAAGCTGTTCCATACGTTAAAAGAGAATCCTAAACCAATTTTCATGTGGTCAGACCCATCTTCTGTAGGCATTTCAAGTGTAGCATAAGCACCTTCCACCTGAGCAATATTGTAACGAGCCCAAATGTCATAAGTGTCATCTTCATCAGCATGGTCATGTCCTTCATGTGCTTCTGCTGTACTTCTTTTTAATCCAACTGTAAAGGCATCGTTTACCATATAACCTATACCTAAGTTTGCAGTAATCTTGTCAGTGTTATCTTCAAGATCATTGTCATAAGTAGTTACAACCATGAATTGTGCTGAAGCTAATAACGTTGAAAAAGCAACAGCAGCTGTTAATAATAATTTTTTCATTTTTTTAAATATTTAAATAGTTAATAATGGTCGCAAGATAGTAAAGGTTAACTAGAAATAGCGCGTAAAACCCCCTACTTTTTAACATATGCTTGTTAGTTTAATCTGCTTTACAAGTTTAATATTTAGAGCAATTTTCCCATTCTTTTAATTT
>NYTT01000093.1 GCA_002683775.1 Flavobacteriales bacterium | reverse complement strand
TCTGGTTTTAACAAAGCAGGATTATTGTTAGGCGTATTTGCAAACAGGAAACTGTCAAATTATACTACTTTTCAAATGGAGATTACATATATCCAAAAGGGAAGTAATAATCCAAAAATGAACGAAATCAATCATCCAAACTATTTAAAAGCAGATATTTCTATGTCATATATTGAAATCCCATTTTTAATTCAATACAAACAATCAGAAAAAATTAAAATAGAAGGAGGAATACAATTAGCATGGTTAATAAATGGATACTATAATGATTTAAGTGGGAAAATACCATCAGAGAATTTACCATTTACAAAAAATGATATTGGATTATTTGTTGGAATAGATTACAAATACTCTAAAAAAATAAGTTTAAATTCAAGAATTTCAAATTCAATAATTCCAATAGGGGCTGAAGATTATAATACTGTTAATGCATTTAATTCAACATTAAAGGGAAAATATAATTCTGTCATAAGTTTTGCGTTACATTACAATATATAAATATGAAAAAACATAAAATAATAGTCGCTGTTACTGGTGCTAGTGGAGCAATTTATGCTAAAGTTTTATTTGACAAGCTTGTTGTATTATCAAATCAAATTGATAAAGTTGGTGTGATTATGTCAGACAATGCAAAATATGTTTGGGAACAAGAATTAGGAAATACAAAATATACAAATTATCCATTTACATTTTACAATAAAATGGATTTTATGGCTCCTTTCGCAAGTGGATCTGCAAATTATGGAACTATGATAATTTGTCCATGTTCAATGGGGACTTTAGGTCGTATTGCCAGTGGCACAAGCAACGATTTAACTACGAGAGCTGCTGATGTAATATTAAAAGAAAGAAGAAAGTTAGTTGTAGTAGCAAGAGAAACTCCATTGAGCCTAATACATATCAATAATATGAAAACAATTACTAATTCAGGCGGAATAATTTGTCCGGCAACACCATCATTCTATAGTAATCCAAAAACTATTGAAGATATAGCTGCCACAGTAATTGATAGGGTTTTAAATCTTATTAATTTAGAAAATGACTCTTACAGCTGGAATGAAGAACAATAAATATTCTAATTATTAGTTATTACTAATATATCAACTTATAATTATGTTAGAATTTAGTAAAAAAATATTAAGCAAAGTTAGTTTCGATAGAAAACTATTTAAAAAGGAACTTAGAAAAAGTATCTCTTGGGTAAGTAAAACGGAGGTAATTGCATTAAAGATATGGACGTTAACAACTTTTTCTCAATACAAACAAACTATATTAGAAGTATTTGATCAGATATCTTAAAAAAGATTTCCTTGATCTAAAGGTTTAACTTTTCCTAAATGACGATATGCGAGTTCTGTAACCTGTCGCCCTCTTGGAGTACGCATTAAATAGCCTTCCATTATAAGATATGGCTCATAAACTTCCTCAATAGTTCCAGCTTGTTCACCTACTGCCGTTGATATAGTAGTAAGACCAACAGGCCCTCCTTTAAACTTGTCAATTATTGTAGTTAAAATTCTATTATCCATTTCATCAAGGCCGTGCTCATCAACATTTAAAGCATCTAAAGAATACTGAGTAATCTTTAGGTCAATTTTTCCGTTTCCTTTTATTTGAGCAAAATCACGCACACGTCTTAATAAAGCATTAGCAATTCGTGGTGTTCCGCGACTTCTTCTTGCAATTTCTAATGCAGCTGCTTTATCAATATCTACATCTAAAATTGAAGATGACCTATTAACAATTTTAGATAATAAATCTAATTTATAATACTCTAGTCTTGAGTTGATTCCAAATCTAGCCCTTAAAGGAGAGGTCAATAAACCAGAGCGAGTAGTTGCACCTATTAATGTAAATGGATTAATTTCAATTTGAACTGATCGAGCATTTGGACCTGATTCAATCATAATATCAATTTGATAATCTTCCATAGCTGAATACAAATACTCTTCAACTATTGGATTTAATCGATGGATTTCATCAATAAATAAAACATCTCTTTCTTCAAGATTGGTAAGTAAACCTGCTAAATCTCCTGGTTTATCTAATACAGGACCAGATGTTGTTTTTATATTTACATCTAATTCATTTGAAATAATATTTGCTAGAGTAGTTTTTCCAAGACCTGGAGGACCATGTAATAACACGTGATCCAGAGCATCTTCTCTTTGTTTAGCTGCTTCAATAAATACTTTAAGATTATCAACTATTTGATCCTGGCCCTCAAAATCTGTGAATAGTTTAGGCCTTAAAACTTGCTCTATCTCAACATCAAGATTGAGATTACTAGCTTCTATATCATTATCCATTCCAAAGCAAAAGTAACTATAAAAAAAGGGTCAGACTAATCTGACCCTTTATAAAATATCAACAAAAATTGTTATGTGTGTAAATTTTTTGATTCATCAAGGAAAGGATGATTTTTTGTCTCTAAAGGTTGCTTTGTTAATGCATTCAATGTAATATATATTAACAATCCTGCAAAACCTAAACCGATACCAATCTCAGTAAATCCAATATGACCGTGTGTATTTAATGTTCCAGGTGCAACTAAAAGATATGAATTTAACCAGTGCCCAAAAAGAATAACACAACTAACAAAAATTAAACGTGTATTATTTCGCTTAGCATCTCTACTCATTAGCAATATTATAGGAAATAAAAAGTTTATTAACATAGAAAACCAAAATAAAAATTTATAGTTATCTACTTCAAGCCTAGCTGTAAAATACGCAACTTCTTCTGGAATATTCGCATACCATATCAACATAAATTGTGAAAACCACATATAAGTCCATACTAATGAAAAAGCAAAAATCCATTTTCCTAAATCATGAATATGATTTTCGTTTACATGATTAAGATATCCCATTCTTTTAAGATACAATGTAAATAAGAAAATTGTAGTAAAACCTATTGCACTCCACTCTGCAAAGACATACCAACCAAAGAGTGTAGAAAACCAATGTGTATCGATAGACATAATCCAATCCCATGATGCCATTGATGATGTCACAGCAAAAAATACCATGAACCAAGCTGATGTACTTATACCCATTGAATGAATTTTTGAACCTACAGATTGATCTTCTAGTACTGATAAAGATCTAAGTTTTTTTGCAAAATAGTTCCACCCAAGTAAGTAAATAATTGTTCTAATAATAAAGAAAGTTGCATTTAGATATGGTTCTTTTCCTGCAATTATCTTATCGTAATGATCATTTGTAGGATCCATAATACCCTCATGCAACCAGTGATATATATGATTCCAATGCAGAATTGATGCAATCATAATAAAAAGCATAATTAAACTAAAAATTGGCAATGCACCCATTACAGCTTCTGGAACTCTTTTAAGAACAATAGACCAACCTGCTTCAGCTACATACTGTAAGGCTACGAAAAATACAGCAAAAATTGAAATCCCTAAATAAAAATAGGTATTAAATAAAAGTGCAGGCCATGCACCGTGTGGATTGGAAATAAAGCCATAAATTAATGCTATTAATCCAATAATCATTAGAGACATTGTGAATTTTTTCGCTTTTTGGTCTATTGTAAACATTCTATAAATATTTTATTCTTGTCCTTATTTTTGTAATTTTTCTTGTACATATAGTACAATTTTCCACCTCTCCTCTTCAGTTATTTGAGAAGCATGAGGTCCCATAGCATTCAAACCATAAGTAATGGCGTGAAAAATGTGTCCAGCCTCCAAATCGCACATTGGGACTCCACACCTTCGTAATAATTTAGAATCATTATAATGTGGGACAGCTGAATATATTGGATGTTGCACACTTCCATCGCCTGCACCTGTAGCGCCATGACAATGTTGACAAAACATTCCATAAAGGGCTTCACCGTCTTTTAAATTCTTATCATTATTTACTAATGGATTACTGAAATTTTTTCCAGCAGATAGGTACCCCTCTAAGTTATTTTCATAATTAAAAGTTACTAAGTTTCCTCTTGAAACAGTTCCGTTGACAGGTAATCTATCAAAGTTCTTTATTGAATGCTGTTCGTATGTCTCAATACTTGGTGATCTGTACATATTTGGCATAAATTCATATCCTCTGCTTGAATCACTATCGCATGAAGACAAGAATATTGCTAAAATAATGAATATAGATTTTGTTAATATATTATTCATAGTTAATCGTCTTTTTCATTAATTTCTAGAGCTCCTGTTTTTGCAAGAATTTCTTTAACCTTAGATATGTCCCCATCAACCTCAATTTCCATTAAAAACTTGTCATCAGTCGTTCTTGGATCTGGATTTTTTTCAGAACTACCAGGAAATAAACCACATCTAATCAAATAAGTTATCGACATTAAGTGAGCTGCAAACATTACAGTACATTCAAATAAAACAGGAACAAAAGCCGGTAGATTATGGTAAAATGTAAAATTAGGTTTCCCTCCAATATTTTGTGGCCAGTCAATAATCATGATGTTATATATCATCAAGGCGCCAAGTGATAATCCTACACAACCATAAATAAAAGCTGTTATTGCCATTCTAGTTTCTTTAATTCCCAATGCTTTATCAAGACCATGAATAGGAAATGGTGAATACACCTCTTTAATCTCAATCTTATTTGCACGAATTTCTTTTACAGATGAAAGTAAAATTTCTTCATCATCAAAAATACCATGTAATGTTTTTGTACTCATTATTTTTTGTTTTTAAATTCTGATCCAGAAGATTTAAGAATAGTTTTAAGTTCTGCTTGAGCAATGACTGGGAAGGTTCTTGCATACATTAAAAATAAAGTAAAAAAGAAACCAATTGTCCCAAGGTAAATACCAATATCAATAAAAGTAGGGGAGAACATTGTCCAAGATGTAGGCAGAAAATCTCTATGTAAAGATGTAACAATAATTACAAATCTTTCAAACCACATACCAATATTTACAAAAATAGATAATATAAAAGTTGCTACAAATGAAGTTCTAATAGATCTAAACCAATATAATTGAGGTGTTAAAACATTACACGTCATCATAATTGCATAAGCCCACCAATATGGCCCTGTAGCTCTATTTAGAAAAGCATATTGTTCAAACTCTACTCCTGAGTACCATGCCATAAATAATTCTGTTATATATGCTGTACCAACAAGAGATCCTGTCAATAAAATAATTACATTCATATATTCAACATGCTTAATTGTAATATATGCTTCTAGGCTCACAACTTTCCTCATGATAATTAATAAAGTTTCTACCATAGCGAAGCCAGAAAATAATGCTCCCAAAACAAAATATGGTGGGAATATTGTAGTATGCCATCCTGGAATAACAGATGTTGCAAAATCCATTGATACAATGGAGTGTACAGAGAATACTAGTGGTGTGGCAAGTCCAGCAAGAACTAAAGACACTTCTTCAAATCTTTGCCAGTGTTTTGCTCTACCACTCCAGCCAAAAGCAAGAAATGCATACAGTTTCTTTTTCATCGGAGATAATGTTGAACTCATTCTGTCTCTCAACATCGCAAAATCTGGAATAAGTCCAATGTACCAAAATACAACAGAAACAGAGAGATAAGTTGAAATAGCAAACACATCCCAAAGTAGAGGGGAGTTAAAGTTAACCCATAAAGAACCAAACTGATTTGGAATTGGCAGAACCCAATATGCAAGCCATGGACGACCCATATGAATCAATGGGAATAAACCAGCTTGTACAACACCGAATATAGTCATCGCTTCAGCAGAACGATTAATTGCCATTCTCCATTTCTGACGAAAAAGTAATAAAACAGCAGATATTAATGTACCTGCGTGCCCAATACCAATCCACCAAACAAAATTTGTAATATCCCACGCCCAGTTAACAGTTTTATTTAATCCCCAAGCTCCAATTCCAGTACCTATAGTGTAGGCAATACAAAGTACACCCCAAATGAACAATAAAAGTGATAAGGAGAATAATATCCACCAATATTTATTAGCCTTTCCCTCAACAGGACGCGCAACATCTACAGTAATATCATGATAAGTCTTATTACCTAAAATTAACGGATCTCTAATTTCTGCTTCTTTTTGCATAATTATGTTTTAAGCTTTATTTCTAATTTTTGTTTGATAGAATACAGATGGGTCTGTATTTAAATGTTCTAATAACTTGTATGCTCTTGGATCTTTTTTAAGTGCCTGAACTTTATGTTTATCATCATTAACATCTCCAAAGACTATGGCATTTGTAGGGCAAGCAGATGAACAAGCAGTTTGAGCATCTTCATCTTTTACTCTTTTACCAGATTTTTTTGCATCTAATTTAACTTTTTGTATCTTTTGTATACACATACTACACTTTTCAATAACTCCTCTTGAACGAACAACTACATCAGGATTTAATACCATCTTCCCATAATCATCATTCATATTAAAATCAAACTTATCATTGTCAGAATATTGAAACCAATTAAATCTTCTAACTTTATATGGACAATTGTTAGCGCAATATCTTGTTCCAACACATCTGTTATAAGCCATATGATTTAGACCTTCTGCACTATGAGATGTAGCGGCAACTGGACATACAGTTTCACATGGTGCATGATTACAATGTTGGCACATAACAGGCTGAAAAGCTACTTCTGGATTAACTGATGGCTCCTCCATTTCTGAATACATATCGATTGGAGATACTTTTTCTTTTGCTGATAATTCCTTTGTCATATCAGATGAAAAATATCTATCAATTCTTAACCAATGCATATCCCTTGATTTTCTAATCTCTTCTTTACCAACAACTGGAACATTATTTTCAGCATGACAAGAAATAACACAGGAAGAACAACCTAAGCATGAAGTCAAATCAATTGACATATTCCAAAAATGTCCAGTTGAGTGATCATGCTCATCCCAAAGTGTAACCATGTCTGCAGGCTGTTTCCCTTTATGAGTTGAATATGTTTCCTTATGATTTCCAGATTGAGGATCTTTAATAAAATCAGCAAGAGTAGTTTCTTTTATAATCTCTCTTCCCATCATAGTATGATGTAATTGAGTAGCTGCGAATTCGTACTCTCCTTCAAGTAATTCTATTTTTGCATCTCCATTACCTAGAGTAAATGCATTAAATCCAATACCATTTCCACATTTTCCAGCTGATTCTCTTCCATAACCAACTGCCATGGATACAGTATCTACAGCTTGTCCTGGTTGAATCATTACTGGAACATTTTTGTAAGTTTTATTATTAACAGTTATATTCACTAGACTACCGTTGAGTGCACCATTTGAAACATTCCAGTTAGTAACACCTATTTTTCTAGCAGTAGGAGCTGACATTGCTAAGTAATTATCCCAACACGCTCTAGAAATTGGGTCAGGTAATTCTTGTAGCCATGGATTATTTGATTGATTTCCATCTCCCATAGATATTTTTTCATACATCTCAAATTCGATTTGAGTATTTTTGGACAAATTGAATGATTCTATTTTACTTTTGAATGAAGAGACCTTCAAATCTTTGGTATTTTTAGTGAAATATCCATCATGCACTGATTTGTTCCAGTCGATATCTTTGTAGAAACTTTGTAAATAATTATGATAATCTGATGTTCCTATCCAAACCATTAAACTTTCTTGAAACTGCCTGCTATTAAAAAGTGGAGCAATTGTAGGTTGCATTAAAGTATATTCTCCGTGAGATGGATTCGCATCTCCCCAGCTTTCTAAATAATGATGATCAGGCAATACGTAGGTCATTTTAGAAGCTGACTCATCGTTATAAAGAGAAGTAGATACTTTTAAAGAAACTTTTGATAAGCCCTTAACAAATGACACTGAATCTTGCAAAGTGTATGCTGGATTAACATTGTGTGTAAAAAGTGCTGAAATATTTCCGTTATTCATATCTTTGATTAGAGTTGCAACATCTTTGTCGTTTCCTTGTTTCAAATATGAAGGCCTTGTTAGAGTAATCGTATTTTCATAATTACCTAATTTATCGTTAATTGCGTTTACTAGAGTTTGTACTTTAACATCATTACTATTAGAAATAACAATAGATTTTCCTTTGCTTGATAATAAATCTCCTACAATTTTTAAAATTCTAGAATCTGCTTTACTTCCGCTAAGTGCATTATATAAATTAGTCAATAGTCCCGACTGCTCAGAAGGTTTAATTTGTATTCTTTCATCAGCATTAGAACCTGACAATGACAATGCAGATTCAATTTGATAGTGTTTAGACATCTCTCCACTTTCTGGATTTCTATTGCTAGTATAATCACTAGCATAATCACAATTTAACCAATTTCCAAGAAAATCAGCTCCAAATGAAACCACTACATCAGCCTTGTCAAAACTATAGTTAGGCAAAGCTCGTACACCAAATGCAAGATGATTTGCTTCTAGCATACCGTCATATGAAATTGAATCCATCTCAACATGAGATACATTTTTATAAAAAGAAGTAAAATTCTGAATTAATTTTTTTGTTGATGGGCTAATAACAGTAGAAGTTAAAATAGCAATTTTACCATTTTGTTGCTTTATCTTATTTAATTGAGAAATAATTTGACTATCAGCAGTATTCCAATCTGATTCAGTATTGTTGATCAAAGGGTTCTTTAATCTTGAAGAATCATACAGCGAAAGAATAGATGCTTGTACTCTTGCATTTGGAGCAGATTTGTTAGCATCTATTTTAATAGGTCTACCTTCTCTATTTTTAACTAATACTGATGCATAGTCATGACCATCATACATTGTAGTTGCATAATAATTAGCTATACCTGGAATTATTTCATCTGGTTTTACAACGTAAGGAATTGATTTAATAATAGGAGCCTCACAAGCCGCTAATGTTGCTGCAGCAGTACTAAAACCTAAAAATTTCAAAAAATCTCTTCTTGATGTTGATGTAGCAGATATTTCTTTATCTCCTAAAAATTCATCTACAGGAATTTCTTCAGTAAATTCATTTTGCTTTAACTTTTCAACTAAAGGATTATTATTTATTTCAGCTAATCCTTTCCAATATTTTTTTGCTTTTGTCATCTTTTATAAAAAATCTAATTCTTTATTAATAGTGGCACTTCCCGCACTCCAGTCCTCCAATTTTATCAACTGTAATTTTTTCTCCAGCATACTTTTGTTTCATTTTTTCATGCATGCTTGTATAGTAATCATTACCCTCCATTTTTACTTCTGTTTCTCTATGGCATTCAATACACCATCCCATAGTAAGTTCTGAGTGTTGTTTAACTACATCCATTTCCTCAATAGCTCCGTGACATTCTTGACACTCAAGCTGGCCTACTGTAACATGCTGTGAATGATTAAAATAAGATAAATCAGGAAGATTATGTATTCTAACCCACTCAATTGGTTTTTGTTCGTAACCTTCTATATAAGTTCTAGAATCTGGATCATAACCTACTGCATCATATATTTTTTGTAGCTCTGTAGTGCCAGCTATAGATCCTTCTACAATACTTGCATGACAATTCATACAAACATTAGCAGATGGTATACTAGAATGCTTAGATTTTCTTGCAGAAACATGACAATAATTACAATCAATCCCATTGTCACCTGCGTGAATTTTGTGAGAAAAAGCTATTGGCTGTTCAGGTTGATAATTAGTAGTAACACCAACACCCATCATGGCATCGTAAACAAACTTAAGAATAATAATTGCTAGAAATAAAACAACAAATAGTTTATTGAATGTGTTTGAAAGAAATAGTAGAATATTTGATTTTACAGCTTCAGTGACAGATTCTGTTTCTTGCCCTAAACTCTCTTTTAAACTATTCTTTACTGATGTTAAAATAAAAATAAATATCAAAAGAATTAAAGCTACTATCATCAATTGAGTAGAAGTAGACATCTTTTCTTCAGCAATAACAGGTGCTTGAGTAGCAACTACTGCCTCTTCTACTGGTGGAGCATCTAGATAAGCAAATAAAGCTTCAAACTCTTCATCAGAAAAATAAAAATTTGTCATTGCAACTTTGTTATACTCCTCAAAAATTGCAATTGCATCTGCATCACCAGAAGCTATTAATTCAGATGAATTATTAATCCACTTTTTCAACCATTCCTTATCTCTTTTTTCTGTTATTCCTTTTAAGCCTGGGCCAATAAGCTTAGTTTCTCCAAGAACATGACATGCAGTACAATTTTGCTTAAAAATTTTAGCGCCATCTTCTTGTGAAAAAGCTTTAATGGAGAAGGTAAATAATATTGTCAGTAAGAAATACTTTTTAAAATACTTAGTTTGGATCATGTCTTTTATAATATTCATTTTCGTGCACAAACTTAAAACTTTAATCTCATTTTATTTGAGAAAAATACTGCAATTAATACAATTTATATTAAATCTAAATAAGACTAGTGAAAGAATGTGAATTGTAATAATTAATTAACTTATAATGATGAAATCTCAACAACTTCTTTAACTTCAGGAACTGCTTTCTTAACAACTACCTCAACGCCATTTTTTAATGTCATCATACTAATATTACAGCTACTGCACGCGCCTATTAATTTTACTTTTACAATCCAATCATCTGATAATTCAATAAAATTAATGTCACCTCCATCACTTTCTAAAAAAGGGCGGATCTCTGCTAGTGCATCTTCAATTTTATCAATAATTTTTTTATCAGTAATCATTGTTAGTTTAATTATTTTGATGAACAACCCTTAGAGTTGGTTAATTCAACAGCTTTAGTTGGTGCAAAATTAGCATTTCTTTTTTTAATAGACGATAGAATCTTCTTGGTCATGTTTAAATAATCACGGGCAATAGGAGTTGCCCCCTGCAATACAGCAGGCCTACCTGCATCAGAAGCTTCTCTTACTGATTGTACAAGGGGAATCTGAGCAAGAAAATCAATTTTTAACTGCTCAGCTAACACTTTAGCTCCATCTTTGCCAAAAATATAATATTTATTTTCTGGTAATTCTCGCGGCGTAAAATATGACATATTCTCTACTATTCCCAAAACTGGCACATTAATACTATCCATCATAAACATATTAACTCCTTTTTTAGCATCAGCCAAAGCAATATGTTGTGGCGTACTAACAACAACTGCTCCAGTCAAAGGAATAGATTGAACTAAAGATAAGTGAATATCTCCAGTACCAGGAGGCAAATCAACGACTAGAAAATCTAATTCTCCCCAGTCAGTATCCCAAAGCAATTGGTTTAATGCCTTAGATGCCATAGGGCCTCTCCAAACTACTGCTTGCTGACTTTGTGCAAAAAAACCAATTGATAGTAACTTAACTCCATGACTTACTAAAGGTTTGATTTTTGATTTGCCATCAACCATAACAGTTTTAGGAGATTGTCCCTGTAAGCCAAACATAATATGCATTGATGGTCCGTAAATATCAGCATCAATGACACCAACTCTATAGCCCAAATCAACAAGGCCAACTGCAAAATTTGCAGAAACAGTAGATTTTCCTACTCCTCCTTTTCCAGATGATATCGCTATAATATTTTTAATTCCAGGAATTGGGACTCCCTTAATCTGCGATTTGATTTCTGAAGCATTAATAATTAAGTTAACTTTTACCTTTGATTTCTCAAAAGCATGATCATGAATTGCTTTAATGCAGTCAACTTCTACTCTTTTTTTGTATTGTAAGGTTGGTACCTTTATCTCAACATCTAATTCAACATCAGTACCAAAGATTTGAATATTCTTAACGGCTCCACTGTCAACAATATTTTTTCCTTCATTTGGCAAGGTAATATTAGAAAGTGCCGATAGAACAACTTCATTAGTTAATTTCATTTTAATTTATTTTCCTTAAACAAAGATATTATTTTTGACAATGAAATTTAATATTTATTTAAAAGAAATCTAAGGTATGTTATTGGGATACCTTTTTCTAAATACATCTTTTCGTAATGTGTCTTTATATCCATATTCTCTCTTATTACTTTTGATGCGTATAAGTCATTCGTACTGTCAATTAACACATGTTTTTCACCTGAAATGACACCTAGTGTAAAACCATGTAAAAATTGACTGTCAGTTTTCAAATGAATTGGAGCATTATTTGCTAAAATATTCTTATATTTTCTTAGAAAAACTGGATGAGTTAATCTTTTAGTTCCCCGTCTCTTCTTAAGTTGCGGATCAGGAAATGTAATCCAAATTTCATCAATTTCATTTTTATCAAAACATTCTTCAATCCAATCAATTCTAATTCTTAGAAAGCCGACATTTTTAAGCTTCTTATCAATTGCAGCTTTGGCTCCTTGCCACATTCTAGCTCCCTTTATGTCAATACCTAAAAAATTTTTTTTGGGAAATTTTTCAGCTAAACCAACACTATACTCTCCCATACCACACCCTAGTTCAATAATTAAAGGATTATTATTTTTGAAGAACTTTTTCTTCCAATTACCCCTAAGATGATACCCTTTGCGCAAAAGTTCTAGCTCAGGTTGTTCAACATGAGTAAATGATGCCATCTGAGAAAATTTCTTTAACTTATTTTTAGCCAAGACTATTTTTTTGTGCAAAAATAATTTGTTTTAACTATTTTCGGCATGTGAAAACAAAAAAAAGAATCTTAGTTGCCCCTCTTGATTGGGGAATTGGACATGCTACGCGATGTATTCCAATAATTAAAGAACTTAAGAAGAATGGCTATGAAGTCGTACTTGCAGCCGACAACAGGCCTCTTCACTTACTAAGCAAAGAGTTTCCAAAATTAGAAATTATTAGGTTTAAAGGATATAATATTAAGTACTCGAAATATTTATCGATGCCATTTAACATGTTAATGCAAATCCCGAAGTTGTTATGGAATATAAAATCAGAAACCAAAGAACTAGATGAAATCATTAATAATTATAATATTGACGGAGTAATTTCCGATAATCGTTTTGGATTATTTTCAAGTAAAATACCTTGCATTTTTATTACTCACCAATTAGAAATAATAGCACCCTATCTCAAAAAGAAAATTCGCGATTTTAATTACTCATTCATATCTAAATTTGATGCCTGTTGGATATTTGATCACGAAAAAAATAACTTAGCTGGCAGATTATCTAAACCAAATGATCTTCCTAAGAACTCAACATACATTGGCAACCACTCTAGATTTTCCTTTTCAAAAACAGAGAAGAAATACGATTTTCTCGCAATAGTTTCTGGACCTGAACCACAAAGAACCATATTGGAAAATGGCCTCACCAAGGCTTTACGAAATCGTCATGAAAAATCTTTAATTTTGTTGGGTAAACCTGAGCAAAATATAAATAAAAACATAGGTGACCTCACAATCAAATCACATTTAGATGCTACTGAACTTAATCAAGCTATTCTTCAATCAAAACTTATAATTTGTAGATCAGGATACTCAACAATAATGGATCTAAAAAAACTTGGTAGTAAAGCATTTTTAATTCCAACACCTGGACAAACAGAACAAGAATACCTTGCTGAAAAATTAGAATCTAAAAATATATGTTATTATCAAAATCAAGAAAAATTTGATTTTGAAAAAGGAATTGCAAAATGTAAGGCATATAGTGGATTCACATTAGAAAAAGAAGATCTAGTAGATTGGAAAGAACTCTTCAGAATATTTAGCTAAAATCATATCACTAATCTGCTTTATTTAAGAAAAATGAAAATGTTGAACCGACACCAACAGTACTTCTCACATTAATATTTTGATTATGGCCCTCTAAAATATGTTTTACTATAGCTAATCCAAGGCCAGTTCCTCCGATATCTCTAGATCGATTTTTATCAACTCTATAAAATCTTTCAAAAAGTCTATCTAATGAATCTTCAGCTATACCAATGCCATCATCTGCTATTTCAATTAACATGTTTGCCTCCATATCGAAAAATCTAACTCTAGTTTTTCCTCCATCTTTACCATACTTGATAGAATTACTTACAAGATTCATAAGCACTTGCTGAATTTTATCTTTATCTCCAATTACATGCTCAGTCTGTGATTCATTTATTAGCTCAAGTATTATATTCATTTGGCTAGCCTTCATCTCAAATGCATCAATAACTTCGCTTGCGAGTTCAAAAATATTAAATGCTTGAAAATCTAGCTGATATTCATCTGTTTCTAATCTTGAAATTACCTCCAAGTCCTCAACAATATTTATCATTCTGTCAACACTTTTATTTGTTCTTTGAAGGTATTTCAAATTTATATTATCATCTTTTAATCCTCCGTCTAACAAAGTCTGTATATAACCCTGGATATTAAAAATAGGTGTTTTGAGTTCATGTGATACATTGCCAATAAATTCTCGTCTGTAATTTTCATCTCTTTTGTAAGCATTAAGCTCTTCTTCTTTAGCGTCTGCCCACTGCTCAGCTTCTCTCTCAACATTATCAATATCTAAATCTCTAATATTAGAGGTCCCCTTAAACTTATAAATACTTTTATAAATTACTTTAATTTTTTCATGAAAAAACTGTTTAACAACAAAATAAATCAAAGCAATAGTAGCAAGAAAGAATACTGATAATGCAATAAAAAGATTTTGATTATTATTTGCAAAGTAATAAGTTAATCCAGCAAGTGAAAAAATAACAATACTCAAGAATATTGCAATTCGTATTGGTGTATTAATCTTCATTAGATATCAAATTTATAACCGACCCCCTTAATAGTTTTTATATAATTACTGCCTGTTTTTTCTCTAATCTTTCTAACATGTACATCAATTGTTCTGTCTCCAACGTATGCATCATTCCATACTTCTGAAATAATCTCTTCTCTAGTAAAAACCTTGCCAGGTATTGACATTAAATAATATAACAAATTAAACTCTTTTCTCGCTAAATGAATTTCTTCACCTCTATACATCAAGACATGTCTTTCTTTATCAATTTCAATATCTTCAATTTTAATACTTGAACTACTCTCATTGTTTTTGTTTCTTTTAAGAAGTGCTTTAATTCTGCTAATTAATAACTTAGGTTTTATAGGCTTTGTAACGTAATCATCTGCACCAGCATTAAAGCCTGCTAATTCTGAATATTCTTCAGATCTGGCAGTTAAAAATAATATCAGTGAGTTTTGAGTTTCAGGTATTTTTCTAAGTTCCGAACAAGTAGAAATACCATCCATTTCAGGCATCATGACATCTAAAATAATCAAATCAGGCTTTATCTTTTTTGCTATATCTAAAGCAAGCATACCATTTAATGCTGTAGACACTTGGTAACCTTCTTTTTCCAAGTTGTAAGAAAGAAATTCAAGAATATCTTTTTCATCATCTACGATTAATATTTTCATAATTTTATTTTTAGCAAAAGTAAGAAATAGTGAAGTGAAAACACATTAAACTATAAATTTAACAATTCATTAATATATATATTATCAAGTAATATTTAAACGTTATACATTTGTATTAAATTTAAAGAGTTTTGAAATTCAATATTTAGTAAAAGTTAACAATTACATAACATTAGAATAACATATAATTAATAGCTATCTTACAACTCATTCATAAATTTGCATCAAATTAATTAAATCTCAAAATGGAAAATACAATTAAAACAATAGATGCTTCTTCAATATTATACCTTGCTATAATGATTACTGTTTTCTTTATAGCATTATAATTCACTTTTTATTTCTTAATATTAATGAAAAAAATCTTTAGAGCATTTGGTTATCCTGAAGTCGTTTGGCTACCTAAAAGCGAACACTCCTTTTTAACTTTTATTTGCGTTTCATTTATTGCGGTAATGTTTATCACACCCTACCCTCAATATGCTATGTGGGCGGGCTTTTTATTTGCTGCATATGCAGCAATTGCCAATGATAGCATCCAAACCATAGGCACATTTATTGCTTCTAACCAAGATAAAAAATGGTGGGTTTTATGGATTTTTATTGGAGGAATTTTCTTCTTTACAATGTTTTACAGCTGGATTAACTTTGGAGGCGATGTTAGTCATGGAAGATTAACATCAAAAGGCTTTGAAATAGCTCCAACAGAATTTCATTTTCTTCAAATAGCAGCACCAATTTTCTTACTTATTTTAACAAGACTAAGAATGCCAGTTTCTACTACATTTATTCTTTTAACTTCATTTGCAGCTACCCCGGCAGCTGTTGGTGGAGTGCTTGCTAAAAGTATGAGTGGCTACGTTCTTTCATTTTTAATGGGATTAATTTTCTTTTTGATTGTTGCTAAAGCATCAAAAAAGTATTTTACTGGTAAAGCAAAATTTGGATGGACTATAGCACAATGGATTACATCTGGAACTCTTTGGTCTGTCTGGCTAATGCAAGACGCTGCTAATATTGCAGTTTATTTACCCAGAAGCTTGAATACTGGGGAGTTTATTGGATTTACATCAATTGTTGTGATTGGACTTGGACTTTTACTATACTACAAAGGAGGGAGAATTCAAAAAATTGTTACTGAAAAATCTGTTGTTACAGATGTAAGGTTCGCTACATTAATTGATTTGATATATTGTGTTATCTTGTTTTACTTTAAACTACATTCAAAAGTACCAATGAGTACAACATGGGTGTTTATTGGATTATTAGCAGGAAGAGAATTAGGTATGGCGATAATGAAAACTGGTGACAAAAGTGTTTGGAATGCAGTTAAACTTGGATTTAAAGATATGAGTTATGCACTTATCGGTCTAGTAATTTCTATTGCAATTGCAATTGGAGTTAATGATCAATTAACTGTCTCCACAATGGTTGAAACTATACCTCAAGAGTTTGCTGCTGGAATTGTTAAGTTTTTCTCTAAAATCGGCTTTTAAAATCATCTTTCGCCTAAAATAAATTATTAAAAAAAAAAAAATGAAAAAAACAATTTTGTTATTAGTGACAGTATTTACATTTTCTTGTGTGAGTGCACAAGAAGGATCTCCATCAGTAAAAATTTTTTCTAACTTTAATTATGACATGTCTTCAGAAAATGATGGAGATGCCTTTAAAGCTTTTGAAATCAAACGCTCTTACCTAGGTTATTCATACAAGTTTGATGATAAATTATCAACAAAAATTACATTTGATGTAGGTAGTAATAGTTCAGGAAGCTCATATACAGCGTTTTTAAAAATAGCTGCATTAAAATGGAATGCTTCTGATAATTTAACTCTTAATTTTGGTATGGTTGGAGCAAAAAACTTCAAGTTTATGGAAAGTACATGGGGGAAAAGATATATTCAAAAATCTGCACTTGACAAATACAAATGGGCGAATGCAGCGGATGCAGGTTTAACAGCTGACTACAAATTAAATGATCAAATCACTATAGATGCTCAAATATTAAATGGTGAAGGGTACAAAAACACTCAATCTTCAAACGGTTTATTTCGTGGTACTATTGGTTTAACTTACAAAATGATGAATAATTTATCTGTGAGAGTTAGTCAAGATGTATCACCTAGATCATCTTATGATGAAATGAGTGAAAATCAAACTATCACAACTGCTGCTTTAGCATATTCAAGTGATAATATGACATTAGGAGCCGAAACAAACATGATGAATAATGTTGCTAACGTAAAAGATAATGAAGAAGAATTAATGTCTATTTATGGTTCTTACAAAATTTCTAATGATTATACATTATTCGCAAGATATGACGATGCTTCTGAAACAGCTCGTGCAGGAACATATACAATCTATGGAATAGAAAAAAAAATGGCTAAGGGAGTTACCGTTGCTTTAAATATGCAATCTTGGGAAAATGATGAAGAAGGCTCTGAAGCTGAAGAAACGCTATTTCTTAGTCTAGAATATAAATTCTAAAAAAAATTCAATAACTAAAAAAGGCGATACAAAATTGTATCGCCTTTTTTAGTTTTAATTTAATAACATCATTATTTTTTGACATACATCAAAAAAATTTATTTTTGATTATCTAAAGCTATCATTATGAAAATTAATTTTAAAAAAGAAATTTGGATAATTATTTCAGCTTTTGGAAATATGTTCGCTGTACTCTCATGGCTTCAAGAATCTGATATTTTATCTGATAAAATTGGATGGTTAAAAGGCTTTTATGCTTTAATCTCTGGAATTATAGCATATCTAATTATTAGAAAGATAATTTAAGTATGATTAATGAAATATTTAATATTAAAACAGAGAAACAATTTAAAGAAATTGTATTTAAGGCTTTTGACTATCAAATGGATAATAATCCTATATATGCAGCATATGCAGCATTAATTTTGAAGGGGAATGCACCTAAAGTTATATCTGAGATTCCATTTTTACCTATTTCTTTTTTTAAATCTAATCAAATTATCTGCAAGGGTAAAGCTGTTGAAAAAGTATTTTTAAGTAGTGGAACTTCAGGAGAACAAAGCAAACATCTAGTGGCAGATATAAGCATTTATAAAGAATCTTATTTAAAATCTTTTGCGCAATTTTATGACAATATCGATCAATATTGTGTATTATCATTACTCCCAAATTATAGAGAAAGAGAAGGCTCTTCTCTTATTTATATGGTAGATGATTTAATTGCAAAAAGTACACATTCTAAAAGTGGTTTTTATCTCAATGATTATCATAAATTAGCTGGGACACTAAAATATCTTGAGAAAGAACAACAAAAAACAATTTTATTTGGAGTTAGCTATGCATTATTAAATCTTGCAGATAACTTTCCAATGAATTTAAAAAGTACCATAATTATGGAAACTGGAGGCACTAAAGGATCTAGTAAAGGAATCATTAAAGATGAACTCCACGATAAACTTAAGTCTGCTTTTTCATTAAATAATATACATTCTGAGTATGGAATGACAGAGCTTTTATCTCAAAGTTATTCATTAGCTAATGGGAACTTTAAATCCCCTGCATGGAAAAAGATTCTAATTAGAGATATTAACGACCCCCTGTCTGTTGTTGGCCATAATAAAACAGGTGGAATTAATATAATTGATTTAGCAAATATTAACTCATGCCCATTTATAGCAACTCAAGATTTAGGAAAAACTCAACATGATGGCACATTTGAAGTTCTTGGCAGATTTGATAATGCAGATGTTAGAGGATGTAATTTATTAATTCAATGAAAATTAGAAAAGCTAATTTAGAAGATATTGACAATATTATGCACATGTATAATTCTTGTGTAAGTGGAATGATTGATGAAGGTATTAATCAATGGGATAGTACTTATCCAAATAAACAAATTATATTAAACGATATTAAATACTCTACTTTTTTTGTTGTTGAGATAAACAAAGAAATAGTAGCAGGTATTAATATTGATAAAAATCAAGATAATACCTATAAGTCTATTAAATGGTATGATAAATCAAATTCTTTTTTAGTTGTTCATCGACTAGCAGTTAAGAAAAAATACTGGAACAAAAAAATTGGAAAGAAACTTATGTTATTTACTGAAGAGCTTGTAATTAATAATAAACTCAATTCAATTAGATTAGACACGTATTCGGGGAACCCAAAAGCTATGGAATTCTACACTAGATTAGGATATAATAACATGGGGTCAATTCAACTCAAGATTAACAAAGACCACTATTTTTGTTTTGAAAAAATAATTAGCTAATATTTAGCTCTGAGTTAAACCTAATTACTTCATTATAGAATACTTGAGGTTGCTCTGCATGTAGCCAATGTCCAGCCCTCTCGATTGTCTTAATACTGAAATCTGAAAAATGCTTTTTAAGCAATGTCGCATCATTATCATTTAAATAATCTGAGTCCCCACCCCTAATAAATAGTGATGGAACTTTACAAACTCCTGATACAAAAGATGCGTCTTCAATATTTTTTAATTTATCAAGCAATACGGTAATATTAAATTTCCATGCAAATTCTTTTTTATCATTTCTGTACAGATTTTTTAATAAAAATAATCTAACGCTAGTATTTTTAATGTAAACTTCTAATTCTTTATCGACATCATTTCTACTTTTAAAATTCTTTAAGTCTAATTTAATTAAGTCTGAAAGCAAATTCTTATGAAATGAAGTATCATATTCTTTGGGAGCAATATCAGCAACAATAATTTTTTTAATGCGCTCTGGATAAGTGAAAGCAAATTTCATCGCAACCTTTCCACCAAGTGAATGCCCTAATATTATTGGATTTAAAATATGATTATCAGTAATATATTCTAAAATATCATCATTTATCACATTATAATCAAAACTATGTGAATGTGGTGATTTTCCATGATTTCTTAAATCAATTAAATGAACTTTAAAAAAAGTAGCGAATTTTCTAGCTAAAGTTATCCAATTATCACTCATTCCAAACAAACCATGTATAATAATTAAATCTTGTGGATTATCACCGATTATTTTTGAATATAGTTTCACTTTAAAAGTCTTTTATACATTTGAATAACATTTTCTAGTCCTAAATATAAAGCATCACTAATAAGAGCATGTCCAATTGATACCTCTTTTAGGTTTGGTATCATTTTATTAAAATATTTTAGATTTTCCAAATTTAGATCATGCCCAGCATTAACTTCAAGCCCTAATTCATCACCCTTCTTAGCAGCTGTAGAGTATGGCAAGATAGCTTTTT
>NYTT01000092.1 GCA_002683775.1 Flavobacteriales bacterium | reverse complement strand
TGGACAACCTGAATAGGTTGGTGTAATTAAAATTTGGTAAGCATTATTAGTAAATGAAATATTTCTAACTACTCCAAGTTCTACAACAGAAATTACAGGAATTTCAGGATCTGGAACAGAATCTAATAGTTTCCATATCTCTTTTATTTTACCACTTTGCATTTGGATGTGCTCTTTGTAAAAATTGCATTTCTGCTAATAGAAAACCTAAATGCTCAGTGTGCATTCCATTTTTTCCGCCTTTTGCCTTATATCCATCTTCAGGACGAACTAATTTTGCTTCTAATAATGTTTCGTCAATAATTTTGTCCCACTCATCTTTCAAATGAGAATTGTTTATACCAATATTTAATTTATACATTTTATTATCAATCTCATCCATGCTAAACATGTCATGTGTATATTGCCAAATATCTTCTAATGATTGTTGTACTTTTTGTTTTGAAAACTCTGTGCCGTCACCAAGTCTAATTAGCCAGTTTTTAGAGTGTCTTAGATGATATTTTACTTCTTTGAGTGATTTCGAAGCTAGTGCAGAGAGGGTATCATCTTTACTATTTTTTAATGAAGAATAAAACAAAAAATTGTAACTATCATACAGAAAGTTTCTTACAATAGTATTACCAAAATCTATATTTTCTAATTCAACAATTTGCTGATTAAAGAATTCTCTTTCGTTTCTTAGAAATGCCAAATCATCAGGAGATTTATTTCCGTCTAATTGTGAAGCATATGAGTAGAATCCATTTGCTTGACCAAATAAGTCAAGTGAGATATTTGATAATGCTATGTCTTCTTCTAGTGTAGGTCCTTTTGAACACCATTCGCTCATTCTTTGGCCTAAAATTAATGAGTTATCTGCTATTCTAAGTGTGTAGTTTAATAATTCATTATCCATATTAAATATGTTTTGATCCTTCAGGCATTGTGTAGAAAGTTGGATGTCTATACATTTTATCGTTTGATGGATCAAAGAATGCTTCACCATCTTCTGATTCGGAAGAAATGATATCCTTTGATTTCACTACCCAAATACAAGAACCTTCATTTCTTCTTGTATAGAGTTCTCTTGCATTTTCTAATGCCATTATTTTATCTTCAGCATGAACATTGCCTACATGTTTGTGAGCAAGTCCATTTTTACTCTGAATAAATACTTCCCAGACAGTTCTGTTTTCTGACATATAAATATATTTAGTTTGCTATTAATTCTTGTTTTTGTGCATATGATTTGGCAGCTTCGCGTACCCATTGACCATCATCATGTGCTTTTTTATGATGATTTAATCTTTGTTTATTGCAAGGTCCATTACCATTAACAACATTCCAGAATTCATCCCAATCCATTTCACCAAAATCATAATGTTGTCTTTGCTCGTTCCATTTTAAGTCTTTATCTGGAATAGTAAGTCCAATTATCTCAGCTTGATTTACAGTTTTATCAATAAATTCTTGTCTTAATTCATCATTTGTTTTTCTTTTAATTTTCCATTTCATAGCATTACCTGTTCTTGGAGAATCTGAGTCATTAGGGCCAAACATCATTATAGATGGCCACCAGAACCTGTTCAGCGCATCTTGTGCCATAGCTTTTTGCTCAGATGTTCCTTTTGCCATTTGAGCCATTATTTCATATCCTTGCCTTTGATGAAAACTTTCTTCTTTACAAATCTTAACCATCCCTCTAGAATAAGGGCCAAATGAAGTTCTTTGTAATGAAACTTGGTTAACAATCGCAGCACCATCAACTAACCATCCAATAGCACCCATATCTGCCCAGCTTAGTGTCGGGTAATTAAAGATTGAGGAATATTTTGCTTTACCTGAATGTAATTGTGAAACAAGCTCTTGGCGGCTAATTCCTAAAGTCTCACAAGCTGAATATAGATAGAGTCCATGACCTGCTTCATCTTGTACCTTTGCAAGTAAAATCATTTTTGCTCTAAGTGAGGGAGCTCTTGAAATCCAATTTCCTTCGGGTTGCATGCCAATAATTTCAGAGTGTGCATGCTGAGATATTTGCCTGATTAAATGTTTTCTGTATCCTTCAGGCATCCAATCTTTTGGTTCAATTTTTTCTTCTTTGTCAATTCGAATCTGAAATTTTTCTTCTGTCATAGTTAAAATGTTGTTTTGCAAATTTAAGTAATATATTATAGTTATTTCTTGATTAATATCATAATTTAATTATAGTGTGTTACGTAATATTTGATTTAATTTTGTTGTATTATCGTGCACAATATTTAGAAAAAAATTGGTTATTTTTGCATAAAAAAATAATGAATTCATTTTTCTCTCTTCCAATTAAGTCTATTAAAAGATTAACTAAAGATTCTGTACAATTAAGTTTTGACACAGAAAATTCATCTGATTTTAACTTTATTGCTGGTCAATACATTACTGTAAAATCAATTATTAATGGAACTGAGGAGAGAAGAGCATATTCAATATGCTCAACATTAGATGAGGGATTAGCAATAGGTGTTAAATTAGTTGAAGGTGGAAAAATGTCTACATTTCTCACAAAAGATGTTAGTGTTGGAGACACATTAGATATTATGCCACCCAGTGGTAATTTTACTTTATCTACTAAAAATAATCATATAGTAGGTATTTGTGCTGGAAGTGGTATTACTCCAATACTATCTATAATCAAATCAGAATTAAATAGTTCAACAACTTCAAAAGTTACTTTAATTTATAGTAATCGTAATTCATCAACTGTAATGTTCAAGATTGATCTTGTAGAATTAGAAGAAAAATATCCTGACAGATAAAAAATTCATTGGTTCTATTCTCAAGAAAAAGTTCATTCTTCTACTTTTGGAAGGATAGACAAAGATAATTTACAAAATTTACTAAATACATTTAGTGAAATTAAACATGCAAATGATTTCTATATTTGTGGACCTGGCCAAATTATTGACAATACAAATGAATTACTTCTATTAAATAATATCAATCAATCAAATATTCATTTTGAAAGATTTTCAGTAGATAAAAAAAATGATACTAATTCTGTAAACAAAGATGAGATTATTTCAAATGTTACTGTTTGCGTTGATGGTGAAGATTTTGAGTTTACATTGTCTAGTAAAGGTCAAACAATTTTAGATGCAGCAATGGAAAAAGGTGCAGATGTTCCTTTCTCATGTAAAGGAGCTGTATGTTGCACTTGTAAGGCAAAGGTCATGCAAGGACAAGTTACAATGGACGCTAACTATTCTCTTTCAGAAGATGAGGTAAAAGAAGGCTATGTGTTAGGTTGTCAAGCTAGACCAGCATCTGATAAAGTTGTTGTTGATTTTGACGAAATGTAATTAAAAATAAAATTTACTCTTAACTTTTTAATTTTGGGTCTAATGCATCTCGTGATGCTTCAGCAATCATATTATATATCGTAATTGTAATAAATATAGCCATACCTGGATATATAATTAACCACCATGCTTCTAGGTTTTGTCTTCCAAGATTTAATAATGAGCCCCAAGTTACAATATCAGTTGGGACACCAATTCCTAAAAACGATAATCCGCTTTCGATTAAGATCGCCGATGCTATTCCAAATGCAATACTTACAAAAACAGGTGCAAGCGCATTTGGTAACGCATGTTTGAAAATTGTTCTTACTGATGAAAACCCTAAAGATTCTGCTGCTTGAACAAATTCTAAGGAACGAATTCTAAGAAATTCAGCCCTAGTGAATCTTGCAATTCCAGTCCAACTAGTTAGACCAATAATTATCATTACGATCCAAATACTTCTTTCTACTACAGCAGTAATTGTAATAATTAACAATAATCTTGGAATTGAATTTAATAACTCTATCCCTCTTGATACGAATGTGTCAATAGGAACATTTGTTTCATCTTTTAGATATCTAAATTTAAGCAGTAAACTTAATTTTCTAAATAAAAAAACTGTTCCAAAAATAATTATAATACTTATAAATGTTTGTAATATTCCGTTTGATATACTTGTTCCAAATGCATCAGATAAAATGTATTTTCTTTGCCCAAAACCATAAAAAATACCCATAAATAGTCCAAATAACGTCATCCAATATTTAATTCTTGGCATCTGTAATTTATTGTCACCAAAAAAACCTGCTAATGCTCCTAATATTATTCCTATTAGAGCTGCAATTCCCATCGAGACTAGGCCTACCATTAAAGAAATTCTTGTACCATGTATTAAACCTGCAGCAAGATCTCTTCCAATACCATCAGTACCTAATCTATGCCTGAATTTAGAAGGTATTTCAACAATATCCCCATCTTTATTTTTAAACCTTTGTTTTCCTGAAGGAGAGGCATAATCTCTATTGTATCTATCCATACTTGAAGGTGAATATGGAATAGGAGCCCAAATTACTGATTTTAAGTCTAAGCTTCTCCAGTCAGTTATATCATATTGTAATACATGAAGAAACTCTCCATTTTTGTAAATAGAATCAGATCTAGTTTCACTTGCAAATGCCGGGAATAATGTTTTGCCGTTGTAAACAGCATAGAGTGGGCGGTCATTTGCAATATATGGTGCAAAAACAGCTAAAACAATTAATGTAAAAAGTAAATATAAGCAGACTAAAGCTATTTTATTCTTTTTAAATTGTGTCCAAGCGTATTTTTTAAACGAAAATTCTTTGTTAGTATTTTGCATAATCTTATTTGTATGAAATTCTAGGGTCCACTACTGCGTATAAAATATCAGATACTAAATATCCAATCATTGTTAGAAAACCTGAAAGTGTAAATACAGTAATAATCATAGGGTAGTCATAATTTAATATTGAATTAAAAACTTCTACTCCCATTCCAGGTATTGAGAATATTACCTCTATAATTATACTTCCTCCTATTGCCATTGGAAATATTGCAGCAAAAACAGTTATAACTGGTAATAATGAATTTCTCAAAGCATGCTTTAATATAACTTTAGATTCACCAAGTCCCTTAGCTCTTGCTGTTCTAATATAATCTTGTGTGACTATGTCAATCATACCAACTCTCATAATTCTACTTAAAAATGCAAATGATCCATAAGTGTAAGTTATGATTGGTAATATTAAAAATGGTAATCGATGTTTTATTTTTTGCCATATGCTCCATTCTGGATTAAACAATGTTGGATCTTGAATACCTGAGACTGGAAACCAACTTAAATTATCAGGATTTGCAAATTGAAGTAATAATAATGTTCCAACAAAAAAAGATGGCATTGAGTATAGAATAAAAAGTATTAAAGACATTCCTTTGTCAGCAACTGAATCTTTTTTGTAAGCAGAATAAATTCCAATCGGTATACTAATTAAGTAGGCTAAGAATATTGATATTAGTGAAAGTGAAAAAGATATTCCTACTTTTTGCCAAATTTTATCTTGTATTGGCTGACTATCAATGTAAGATATTCCAAAGTCACCTCTTAATAATCCTTTACGTTCTTTACCGTTACCAAATAGCCATAAATGGTATTGATTTTTACTTCCATAAAAGTTTATGTTTGGTATATATGTTTTCCAAGTTTGTGACTTGGATACTAGATTATTATTAGAATTTTGAACTTCTTGTAATTGTTGTTTTATGTTTGATAAAAATATATTATCTATTAAAAGAGTATTCATTTTATCAAATTTGCCAGCAATTAAAAGTTTGTTTGATGTTTCTAATAAACTTCCAATCTCAACACCAAACTGATTATTTGCTTCAGTAACTTCATTAACGTTTAATGAACTGTCTTTTGCCGTAATAGATTTGATGTCAATACTCTGATGTGATTTTTGAAGCTTTAGTAAGGCATTGTAATAATCAGAAACTGCTCCCCAATTACCGCTTTGGTGTGTTAGAGCTTCAAGATTTTTTTTATGATATTTGTCCTGTATTCTGTAAAGTGTATCAGATGATGCTAAATCAGTAATGCTGAAATAGAATATAGGAAGATCTAGACCTAATTTTTTTCTTAATTCTTGCTTAATTTTTTTTGATGCTCCTGATTGTTTTTCAGCAGAGCCTTCATTTCCTGCTGCTTTAGATAATCTTTCAACAGGATCTCCTGGAGCATTAATACTAATTATAAAAGCTATAAGTGAAATAGCAATTAACATGGGTATAAATGTAATTATTCTTTGTATGATATATTTAAGCATATTATAATCCAGTATTTATTTTTAAATGAACGGGATAGTTTTTAACTTTTTTTCTGCTAACAGTATCCTTAAAGAATTCTAGCATTTTAAAGGAATACAAAGTTGGTATTAAATTGTGCTTTATTATGGCGTTTAAATTTTCTTGCTGAGGATGAAAAATTAATATAGGTTTTTTTATTCCAACCTGCCTAAGTTTTACAGCTTCAGAGGTGTAAGCTACAGCAAAGTAGTCTACATTTAATTTTTCAAGAAAAGACGCTATTTTTGAAGGTTCA
>NYTT01000091.1 GCA_002683775.1 Flavobacteriales bacterium | reverse complement strand
GGAATGATGATTGGAACAGATTCTCACACAGTAAATGCAGGAGGACTAGGCATGGTTGCAATTGGAGTTGGTGGAGCTGATGCAGTTGATGTGATGGCCGGAATGCCTTGGGAATTAAAATTCCCTAAATTAATTGGAATAAAGCTTACTGGAAAACTTAATGGATGGACTGCTCCAAAAGATGTGATTTTGAAGGTTGCTGGAATCTTATCAGTTAAAGGAGGTACAGGTGCTATTGTTGAATATTTTGGAGAAGGAGCAGAATCATTATCTGCAACTGGTAAAGGTACTATCTGCAACATGGGTGCTGAAATTGGTGCTACAACCTCAACATTTGGATATGATAAGAGCATGGAAAGGTATTTAAGAGCAACAGACAGAAATGATGTTGCTAATGAGGCTAATAAAATTAAAGAATATTTAACTGGAGACGCTGAAGTCTATTCGAATCCAGAACAATACTTTGATCAAGTAATAGAAATAAATTTAGATGAATTAGCACCTCATCTTAACGGACCATTCACTCCAGACTTAGCAACTCCAGTTGGAAAAATGAATCAAAAAGCAACTAAAAATGACTGGCCTTTAGATGTTGAATGGGCATTAATCGGCTCATGTACAAATTCATCTTATGAAGATCTAAGTAGAGCTGCTTCTATTGTAAAAGATGCTGCAGACAAAGGAATAACACCAAAAGCAACCTTGGGAATAAATCCAGGATCAGAACAAGTTAGATTTACAGCTGAAAGAGATGGTTTAATTGATATTTTCAATAGATTCGATACAACAAAGATATTTACTAATGCATGCGGACCATGCATTGGACAATGGGACAGAGAAGGTGCAGAAAAAAAAGAAAAAAACTCAATAGTACACTCATTTAATAGAAATTTTGCAAAAAGAGCTGATGGAAATCCAAATACGCATGCATTTGTCGGTTCACCTGAAATGGTAGCTGCAATTGCCATTTCTGGAAGACTTGACTTTAATCCAATAACTGACAAACTGCTAAATAATAAAAATGAGTTAGTATCATTAAATGAACCGAATGGACACGAACTTCCTCCAAATGGATTTGATGTTAAAGACAAAGGATATCAAGCTCCAGCCAAAGACGGCACTAACATCAAAGTTGTTGTAAATACAGACTCAAAGAGATTGCAACTACTTAAACCCTTTAAAGCATGGGATAGAAAAAATATTAGTGGGGCAAAGCTCCTAATTAAAGCAAAAGGAAAATGTACAACAGACCATATATCAATGGCTGGACCATGGTTAAAATATAGAGGTCATTTAGATAATATTTCGAATAATTGTTTAATTGGTGCTGTGAATGCTTTTGGTGAAGGAGTTAATAGAATAATGAATCAGCTTGACGGATCTTATGACGAAGTTCCTAATGTTGCAAGAAAATACAAAAAAGCAGGCATTACTTCTATTGTTGTAGGAGACCACAATTACGGAGAAGGGTCTTCAAGAGAACATGCAGCAATGGAACCAAGGCATTTAGGAGTTATGGCAGTAATTGTAAAGTCATTTGCACGTATACATGAAACAAATCTTAAAAAACAAGGAATGCTAGGCCTAACATTTGCTAATGAAAATGACTATAATTTAATTCTTGAAGACGACACATTTAATTTTATAGATTTAATAGAATTCAAAGAAGGAAAACAACTAAAATTAGAGATTATCCATAAAGATAAATCTACAGATATTATTTCATTAAACCACACTTACAACGAAGCCCAAATTGATTGGTTTAAAGCGGGTTCTGCTCTAAATTTAATTAGAGAAGAAAACAGTAATTAAACGACTAAAATATGACTTTCAGTTACATTAAGAATAACTAATTTAGAAAATGAAAAATTATTATTTCATTTTCTTTTCTCTAATATGTAATGTTATACATTCGCAATCTCCTGATTGTATTAACGCAGAACCTTTTTGCACAGGAACAACAGCAACATTTGCGGCCTCCACTAATACACAGGCACCTGTTGGACCAGACTATGACTGTTTATTTACTCAACCTAACCCCGCATTTTACTATCTACAAATAGACCAACCAGGAAATATTACAATTACGATACAAAGCACACCTCTAGTAGATATTGATTTTATTTGCTGGGGGCCTTTTACCGACCCTAATACTATGTGTGATAGTTTAACAGCTCCTTATGTTGAAGATTGTAGTTACTCTGCAGCATCAATAGAAAACTGTGAAATTACAAATGCCGTTACTGGAGAATTTTACATACTGCTTATCACAAATTTTTCAAATACAAATTGTAATATTGATTTTTCACAAACAGCCGGAAATGGCTCTACAGATTGCTGTATATTAGGTGATGCTGGAGATGATAACTTAAGTCCTGGAATTACTAGATGTAGCAGTGACTCATCTATAATACTTGAAAACCAACTAAATGGAACTCCAAGCTCTGGGGGAACATGGTATGATTCTAATTGGAATATAATTAGTAATATCTTTGATCCTAATGTAGCTACAAGTGGCACATACTCATACATTGTTTTAGGCTCTCCTCCTGCAGGGTCTACAACGACTTGTCCAGATGATACTGCATCACTTTTAATTAATGTAAATGCAAATCCGATTATAACCTTTCCATCATTAGATGAAATGTGTGAAGATGATTCTCCACTTGCACTAAATATTGCTGTTCCTGCAGGAGGCATTTATTCTGGAAATGGAGTTAATACAAATACTTTTACACCATCTTCTAGCATCATTGGTTTAAATAATATTGAATATAATCTAACAGATATAAATGGATGTTCCGCATCAGGTTCACAAATTATTAATGTGAATGAAAAACCATCTGTAAACTTAGGTTTAGACATACAGATTCCATGTAGAGATTCGTTTTCTATAATTCCAATAATCATTGGAGGTGAACAGCCTTATAATTATGCTTGGAGCAATGGGTCTAACAACCCTGAAACTACAGTTTCAGAAGGTCAGTTCATTCTTGTTTTGACTGACATAAACGGCTGTATAGATTCAGATGACATTACAGTTACTCAAGATATTACTCCAACAGCAACAATCAGTGGAGGTGGCGAAATTTGTAATGATGGTTCATCTACAGAGATAAATTTCTCATTTAGCGGTCTATTACCTTGGAACCTAACCTATTCTAATGGAAGTGCCTCATCATCAATTTATAACATCAATACTGAAAATTATATAGTAACTACATCTATTTCGGGAATATACAATATTATTCTTGCTGATGATCCAAATGCCTGTGAAGCTGATATTATAGGAGAAGATGTAAGTATAATAGTTAATGAATTGCCAACACCAATAATACAACCACAATTTTATGAGATATTTCCTGGAGAAGAAGTTATTCTTAACACAGGGATCTATTCTTCATATTATTGGTACAACGATAGTGATTCTCTAATATCTAGTAATGAATTCTTAATTGTTGACTCTACTTTAATTTCATATATAATCGTTGAATCTGAAGATGGCTGTTTTGGCACATCATCTAATTCAATAATAAATTTCATACCTAGAGTCGAGTTTTTCATGCCAAACACATTTACTCCAAATGGAGATCAACATAATGATCTACTAACTACTTTAGGAAATAACATTGGTAGTTTTAGCATGTCAATAATTAACCGTTGGGGAGAAATAATTTTTTTTACAGATGATATTAATAAATTTTGGGACGGAAAATTTAATGGATATCCTATTAAACAAGGCACTTACAGCTATAAAGTAAATATTATAGGAGAAAATAAAAGGCCATTTACTAAAACTGGTACAATCAATGTTCTATTTTAATTCAAAATTGTCTAAAGCAGGGTATTTCTTTTATGAAATTTAGTTTATTACTTTTATAATCTATTAAACAACACATATGCCTTATACCATTTGTTACAACTAAATATTTTACTTTCAATACTGAATTATATCTTGAAATTTGATAAAAAACATCTTGGTTAATATTTACATTAGCTGATTTACATTCAACAATCATAATAGGTTGAGCTTCTCTGTTATATAAGACAATATCTGCACGTTTTTTCAAACTATTATAGGCTAGTGTTTTTTCAATTCCCATTAAACTAAAGGGGTAGCATTTAATATTTTTCAGGTAATGGATAAAGTTTTGACGTACCCACTCCTCTGGTGTTAAATTAACATACTTCATTCTTACTTCATCAAAAACTTGCACAGTTTGATTAACTAATTTAGTTTTGAAGTCAACTAAAGGCAAATTTAATGTGGGAAAATCCATAAAGCAAATTAAGTGAATTATAAAGAGATTTTAAACTCAATTTTAAATAAAGAATTGGAACCTGTGTATTTTTTAATGGGAGAAGAGTCTTATTATATTGATAAAATATCTGATAGATTTTCGAAATCTGTATTATCAGATGAAGAGCAAGCATTTAATCAAATCACACTATATGGCAAAGAAACCAGTGTCGGTCAGGTTATTTCTGAGTCTAAACAGTTTCCTATTGGTTCAGAAAAAAGAGTTGTTATTTTAAAAGAAGCACAACACATAAAGAAAATTGAGCTACTTGATGGCTATATTAATGACCCTCAAAGAAGTACAATATTAGTAATATGCTACAGAGGTAAATCCATAGATAAAAGAAAAAAATTTGGAAAAAACTTAAAAAGTAAATGTGTTGTATTTGAAAGTAAAAAAATATACGAGAATCAAATTCCAGACTGGATTAGTAAATATGTAAATGAAAATGGATATACGATTGAGATAACTGCAACAAGAATTATCTCAGATTATTTAGGCACTGACTTGGCCAAAATCACTAACGAATTAGGTAAATTATTTTTGTTAATTAAAAAGAATGAACAAATAACTACTAAATTAATTGAACACAATATTGGAATAAGTAAAGATTATAATATTTTTGAACTGCAGAATGCTTTAGGCAAAAGAGATGTCTTGAAAGCTAATAGAATAATTAATTACTTTGCATCCAACGAAAAAAACTATCATATAGTGCCTATTATTACATCACTATTCTCATACTTCCAGAAAATAATATTATATCATTTTTCAGATGATAAAAGTTCTAAATCAATTTCAAATTTGTTAAAGATTAATCCATATTTTGTTTCTCAATATAATCAATCAGCAAAGAATTATAATAAAAAACAACTCTTCAACATATTTAAATATCTTAAAGAATATGATTTGAAGAGCAAAGGAGTAAATAATAAATCTACATCACAAAGCAACCTCCTAAAAGAGTTGATTTTTAAAATCCTACATGCTTAATAATACTCTATTGAAAAAGTTATATTTGCATCTATTTTTAAGACATGAAAAAAACACTACTTTTATTATTCATCTTTACTAGCTTTTTTGCTTTTTCTCAATCAGGTAACATTAGGGGATTTGTCTATGACAAAGAAAGTGGTGAACCAATAATATTTTGCAATGTCTTTTTGGAGGGCACTACAATAGGTGCAGCTACAGATATAAATGGAATGTACAATATTTCAAAAGTTAATCCTGGAGATTATATCTTAACAGTAACATATATTGGTTATGATACAACAAAAGTTGAAATTAACTTATCTCCTCGTCAACTTCTAAGTCAAAACCTTGTAATTGGGGAATCGAGCATAAAATTAAACGAAGTAAAAATTTCAGCTGCTCGAGAAGAAATGAAAACAGAGGTTAAAGCTGCTGCAATAAAAATAAGTAAACAAGACTTAGAGATGATGCCTACTATTGGTGGAGAGCCTGATCTAGCTCAATATATGCAGGTAGTACCTGGGGTGGTTTTTACAGGTGATCAAGGTGGTCAATTGTATATAAGAGGAGGTTCACCAATTCAAAATAAGGTACTTCTAGATGGCATGATTATCTACAGTCCATTCCACTCAATTGGACTTTTCTCTGTATTTGACACTGATATAATAAGAAATACAGATGTATACACTGGAGGCTTTAATGCAGAATATGGAGGAAGAATTTCATCAATAATGGATATTAAAACTATCGACGGCAACAAAAAGAATATTGGTGGTAAATTAACAGCAAATACCTTTGGAACAAAATTATTCTTGGAAGGACCTATTGGAAGCAAAGAAAACACATCATTTATTTTTTCAGGAAAAACATCATACCTTGACAAAAGTTCCGAACTATTTTATAAATATCCTATACTATCTTTTGATGAAAAAGGATTACCTTATTCTTACACTGATTTATATGGTAAAGTCTCCTCTAAAGGTAAAAATGGATCTAAAATTAGTGTCTTTGGTTTTAATTTTGCTGACAATGTTAATTATGAAGGAATATCTGAACTAGATTGGGACTCTAAAGGTGTTGGATCTGAATTTATACTGATACCAAGTGGTAATCCTGTTCTAATTGAAGGAAATTTTGCATGGTCAGCATACAACATATCATTAGAAGAACCACTAAGAATAAGGGAGAGTGGTATTCAGGGATTCAACATGGGGTTTGATTTTACTTACTTTCAACCAAAAGGAAAACTTAAGTATGGTTTTGATATACATGGATTTTCAACTAACTTTTTAACTTATAATTCTGTGAATTCAAAAATTGAACAAAATGAAAATACTTCTGAATTTTCAGCTTTTATCAATTATCAATTTAATAGCACAAGATGGATTATCGAGCCAGGATTTAGACTTCAAAAATATACAGTAGGCATATCACCTGAACCTAGGTTAGGATTTAAATTTATAATATCAGAAAGAATGAGACTAAAAATGTCATCTGGCTATTATTCACAAAATATTTTAAGCACAACTTCTGATAGAGACGTTATTAACTTATTTACTGGAATCATTTCATCTCCTGAAGAGATTCCAAATCAAAACAACGGCAACCCATACAAGCAAAAATTTCAGAAAGCTAGACACCTAATTACAGGAATTGAGTATGATGTAAACAATAAAATTGACTTTCAAGTTGAAGGGTATATTAAAGACTTCACTCAATTAACAAATATTAATAGAGATATGACATCAAATAATGATGATGAATTTATTATTGAGAGTGGAGTCGCTAAAGGACTAGATGCACTTATTAAATTCAAATCAAAAAAATTATACATCTGGGCTGTATATTCTCTTGGATTTGTAACACGAAATGATGGAAATAACACATATTATCCACATTTTGATAGAAGACATAACATTAACCTTGTAACTTCTTATAAATTTGGAAATAAAGAAGCTTGGAAAGCAGATTTTAGATGGAATCTCGGATCTGGCTTCCCATTCACGCAAACACAGGGTTTTTATGAGAATTTAACTTTTTCAGATGGAATAAATACTGATTATACAAGCGTAAATGGCGAGTTAGGTATTGAATATGCTGATTTAAATTTAGGCAGACTTCCTTATTATCATAGGCTTGATGCATCTATTTCAAAGGAAACAAAAATTAGCAAAAATATGAATCTTGATTTTACAGTTTCAGTTACTAATGCATACAATAGAGAAAATATATTTTACTTCAATAGAATTAAATATGAAAGAGTCAATCAACTACCAATTATGCCTAGCGTAGGAGCAAGTCTTACTTTCTAAATTTTACCGTAGTTAAAAATTTTAATATTTGTATAAACAAGTTAAGATTAATCATTTACAAATATTATGTTTGCATAACAAAATTTCAAGTTATTGTGAGCATCAGTAAAACAAAATATATCTTCGTAACTGGTGGAGTTACTTCTTCACTTGGTAAAGGTATCATCTCTGCATCTTTAGGAAAACTGCTAACAGAAAGAGGGTATTCTGTTACAATTCAAAAGTTAGATCCTTACATTAACATTGACCCAGGAACAATGAATCCTTATGAACATGGGGAATGTTTTGTTACAGATGATGGAGCAGAAACAGATTTAGATTTAGGCCATTATGAAAGATTTCTAAATAATAGAACATCGCAAGCAAACAATGTAACAACAGGCAGGATTTATCAAACTGTTATTCAAAAAGAAAGGAAAGGCGATTACTTGGGTAAAACTGTTCAAATTATTCCGCATATAACCGACGAGATAAAACGAAGGATAAAATTGCTTAGTGAAACAGAAAAGTTCGATTTTATTATCACTGAAATTGGGGGTACTGTGGGAGATATTGAAGCTTTACCATACATAGAAGCAGTCAGACAACTCAAATGGGAACTAGAAGATAATGCCCTATTCATTCATCTAACATTAGTGCCATATCTTGCAGCAGCTGGTGAATTAAAAACCAAACCAACACAACATTCAGTAAAAACATTGTTAGAAGCTGGTATTCAACCTGACATTCTAGTGTGTAGGACTGAAAAATCTTTAACAAATGATCTAAGAAGAAAAATTGCACAGTTTTGTAATGTAGATAGAGATGCAGTTATAGAGTCAATTGATGCTAATTCAATTTATGAAGTACCAATTTTAATGCAAAATGAAGGATTAGACAAAGTAGTACTTAAAAAATTAAATCTAAGATTTACTGGAGAAGTAAAATTGAAGAATTGGAGAAAATTTTTACATGAAATTAAAAATCCAAATCAAGAAATTACAATCGGATTAACTGGCAAATACATTGAACTAAAAGATGCATATAAGTCAATTACAGAAGCTATTATTCATGCTGGATCTGTTAATTCATGCAAAGTTAATGTTAAGTGGATTGATGCTGAAAAAATCAATAATAAAAATGTTGCAAATAATCTAAAAAATTTGTCAGGAGTAATAGTTGCTCCTGGTTTTGGAGACAGAGGTATAGAAGGAAAAATATCAACTATAAAGTATATAAGAGAGAATGAAATTCCTTTTTTTGGAATATGTCTAGGCATGCAATCTGCAGTAATTGAATATTCTCGAAATGTTTTAGGATTATCTGATGCAAATTCAACGGAAATGAACACTAAAACATCTGCTCCAGTAATTGATCTAATAAACGAACAGAAAGAAGTTTCTGAAAAGGGAGGAACAATGCGTTTAGGAGCATATAAGTGTGAGATTAAAGATGGAACTAGATCCTTTCTAGCCTATAAAACAAATATTATTTCAGAAAGACATAGACACAGATATGAATTTAACAATGAATATAGAATAAATTTAGAAAAGGCAGGACTTAAAATTGCAGGAATAAACACTAAAAATAATCTAGTAGAGATAATAGAAATTCCTACTCATCCATGGTTTGTTGGAGTTCAATTTCATCCAGAATACAAAAGTACAGTAGAAAATCCACATCCGCTTTTTTGTGGGTTTATACAAGCATGTATATCTAACAACAATTAATCTTACAAATGAAACAATACGATAAAAATTCACTAATTGGATTTGTGTTAATGGCACTTATACTAATTGTGTTTAATACTTTTTTCTTTCCAGAAATACCACAAGAAAAAAAATTAGAAAGTCACACAATCGAAAAGAATATAATTGAAAGTAACGACAAGAAAACAGATTTCAATAATAAATTTGAGAAGCCTGATGATGATGAAATCACGAATGAGCAAAAGCAAAAATTAGGAATATTTGCCGATGCTCACTTTGGCAAAGAAACATTTTATTCAATAGAGAATGAAAAAATTAAAATAACCGTAAGTAACAAAGGAGGGAGAATTATTTCAGTTATTATGAAGGATTACCAGACTTATGATTCTTTAACTCTAGATTTGATGCACAAAGAGCACTCAAGTTTTAACTTACAGTTCTCTGCTGATAAGTTCACCAATACTAGTAATTTATTTTTTGACGTTGAACAATCACAAAATAGTATTAACCTAAAACTTAAGGCTGACCAGAATCACTACGTAGAATACGTATACACCTTAACTAATGATTTTCTAGTTGACTTTGACATTAATCTAGTTGGCATGGAAGATGTGATACCTGAAGGAATAGACTACTTGAATTTAGAGTGGCAAATGAAGACGCCTCACACCGAAAAAAGCAAGAAAAATCAAGATATGTATACTGGCATTCATTACCAATATAGTTCTGATTATGAAGTAGACTATCTAAGTTTTTCCTCAACAGATAATGACGAAATTAATTCTAGATTAAATTGGGTAGCATTTAAACAACAGTTTTTTAGTTCAATATTAATTGCAAAAGATAAATTTCAAAAATCAACTAATTTAACATCTACAACAAATGATGATATTGAAAATGTTAGTTCAACTTACATTAAGGATTTAGCCGCTAAATTTGAACTTCCATATTACCATAAAAATAATGAACGACTAAGCTTCCAATTTTTATTTGTACCTAATCACTATAAGACATTGGAATCTTATAACTCTGGATTTGAGGAATTAATTCCATTAGGCTGGGGAATATTTGGATGGGTAAATCAGTATATTATCATTAATATCTTTGATTTATTAAATAACTACTTTACTTCATTTGGGATAATTATACTACTTCTAACATTAATCATTAAGTTAGGTCTCTCTCCATTCACATATAAAGCATTTTTATCTCAGGCAAAAATGAAAGTTTTAAAACCAGAAATAGAAACTATTACAGAAAAAAACAAGGGCAAAGATCAAATGAAAGTCCAGCAAGAAACGATGAGTCTTTACAGAAAAGCAGGAGTAAATCCTATGGGGGGATGTTTACCAATGTTATTTCAATTCCCAATACTAATTGCAATGTTTCAATTCTTTCCTGCATCAATAGAACTGAGACAAGAAAGTTTTCTTTGGGCAGATGATTTATCATCGTATGACTCTATCTACAATCTTGGATTTAATATTCCCTTTTATGGAGACCATATTAGTTTATTCACATTACTAATGACTATTTCTACGTTACTATATACTAGAATGAATTCCTCAATGGCAACTGGTCAAATGGCACAAATGAAGTGGATGATGTACTTAATGCCTATAATGTTCTTAGGATTCTTTAATAATTATGCGGCAGGCCTAACATATTACTACTTCTTAGCTAATATGTTTACAATGACACAACAATACTTTATGATGCGATTTGTAGATGAAAAAGGAATTTTAGCACAAATAGAAGCTAACAAAAAGAAACCTGCTAAGCCAAAATCTAAGTTTCAAAAGAAATTAGAAGAAATGCAGAAACAACAGGAAAAAAAGATGCGTAATAAATAAATTAGATCTCCATCTTTGACAAAAAAAGATTTAGTGCTTCTTTTTTTTTCTCATCAAAATTATATGAAATTTTTTTGGTCAGGTAATTTATAGGACTTAAACAAAGTGGATAATCTTTAGAGTATAATTCTAATCCTAAATCAATATTATGCAGTCCATATTCTAATGATTGATTAAAAATTTTAATAAACTTTTTAGAAATTATCTTATTTGAAACCCAAGTAGCAAAAACAAAAGGCAAGCCTGTCATCTCCTTCCATATTTCAGACAAATCATATATATATTTATACTGATTATTCATCTTGAATGCACGGTCTCCTATAACTAATGCGGCATTAGATCCTTTAATATTATTCTCAAAACCTGGTTTTGACTTAGTTATTAAGGGTTTTAGATTCCAGTATTCTTTTAATAAAATTTTAAGTAGCGCCACAGAAGTCAAGGATTGATAATCTAATGTGATTTTTGTTACTTCTCTAATATCAACATTAGAATATAAACATACAGTTTCTACGCATCCAAATGATCCGATACAATAATCAGAAATTAAAAAACAATTTTTAATTTTTGGAATTATTGCTACTGGAACTAAAGCAATATCTACTTCATTATTTAGTAATTTTTCCGCACATAAAGATGGATAATTTAATTGTAAATCAATTGATTTAATAAAATTTGAATGCTTTAATCCATAAATAAATGGCATTGTATTTAAATATGAAACTGCTGAAACTTTAATCATTTAATAAATATTAGAAGAAGAATATACATACTTAAAACAAACTTAAGAACAGATCCAAACATAAAACCGATCACAGTTCCAAAAGCAATATGAACTGGATTTTTTATAGATTCTATTTTTGCACCTAAAAAAGAACCTAAAAAAGAACCTAAAATAATGCCCATTACTGGAATAATAAATAAGCCTATAATCATTCCAATAATAGTAAATAAGATAGTTACTTTTCCACCACCTGCCTTATTTACAAAATAAATTTGAAGGTAATAATCAAGAAATGTAACAACACAAACAATTAAAGCAACTAAAAACAACAGATTTAAGGAAAACTGACTAATAAAAAAATGATGTAGTAAAAACGCAATAAATGCAAATGGTGGTCCAGGAATAACAGGAATAAAACTTCCAATAATACCTAAAACAAGAAAAATCACTATAAGAGCAACAATAACTAATTCCACAATCAAAAGTAGTGTTTTCTAAAGTCACATATTATATTATTTAATTAAATTTGCTTTTATCATCAAAAATCTTAAAATGCTACTAAATCCTTTGAATGCAATTACACCAATTGACGGAAGATATATCAACAAAACAAGTGAACTTCAATCTTATTTTTCTGAAGCATCATTAATTAAATTTAGAGTTGAAGTTGAAATTGAATATTTTATTTCACTATGTAATATTCCTTTAGAACAATTAAATGATTTTCCAAAAGAAAAAATTTTAGCACTTAAAAATATCTATATAAACTTTAGCTCTGAAGATGCAATAAGAGTAAAAAAAATTGAAGGAATTACAAATCATGATGTTAAGGCTGTCGAATACTTTATAAAAGAAGAGTTCGATAAACTAAACTTAGAAAAATTTAAGGAATTTATTCATTTTGGATTAACATCTCAGGATATCAATAATACGGCTATTCCATATTCTATTAGAAAAGCATTTGTTGAAGTATATCTACCAAAACTATTTAATATAGTTGATTTGTTAAAGGAAAGAGCAAAAGAATGGGAAGAGATACCACTGCTTGCTAGAACACATGGACAAGCAGCTTCACCAACAAGAATGGGTAAGGAATTACAAGTTTTCATTGAACGTATTGAGAAACAAATATCACTTCTTAATTCTATTCCATTTACTGCAAAATTTGGAGGTGCTACTGGAAATTTCAATGCACATCATGTGGCTTACCCAACTATAGATTGGAAAGTATTTGCAGATAAGTTCACATTTGATACGCTTAAATTAAAAAGACAGCAAACTACAACCCAGATTGAACACTATGACAATTTAGCAGCATTAATGGATAATATTTGTAGAATTAATACAATATTAATAGATTTCTCAAGAGACATATGGTCATATGTTTCAATGGAATATTTTAAACAAAAAATTCGAAAAGGAGAAATTGGCTCATCAGCAATGCCTCATAAAGTAAATCCAATAGATTTTGAAAATGCTGAAGGGAACTTGGGTATGGCAAATGCGGTTTTTAATTTTCTATCTTCAAAGCTTCCAATCTCAAGGTTGCAAAGAGATTTAACAGACAGTACAGTTTTAAGAAATATAGGTGTGCCATTTGCACATAGTTTAATAGCAATAGATTCATTAAACAAAGGCATCAAAAAATTACTTATTAATAAAGAATGTATTGTATTTGATTTAGAAAAAAACTGGGCAGTAGTAGCTGAAGCTATACAAACAGTTTTAAGAAGAGAAGGGTATCCCAACCCATACGAAGCACTTAAAGAATTAACAAGAACAAATACAGTTATAAATAAAAAAAGTATTCATGACTTTATTGAAAAATTAAAAGTTAAAAAGAAAATAAAAGATGAACTTAAAAAAATAACTCCAATGAATTATACTGGAGTTTAAAGTTATCGATAGTGGTCTAAAAATCAAGTTTGTTTTTCTGCAGATAATCCTCCCAATTCCAAATAAAATGAGACAATAAATTTTTTAATTCAGTAAGAAAAACTGGATTTGGCTTATTTTTCTTTCTAAATAAATCACCCTGAAAATCATTTATTTTATATTTTTCAAATATTGCATGTGCCATTGCGCTTATCATAAATTCGTGTTTAATAAGCAAATCATTAAAATAGTTTTCATAATCTAGAAACCTTTCAATAGCTAAATGGTGTGCATTACCTTCATATTCTTTATGTATTTCATCAAGAATAAGAGAGCGAAGTATAACAGTTTCATTCTCCTCAAAATAAATTTCAAGATTTTTAAGATTTCCAAGAAATATAACATTAGAAAACCAATTCACATCTTTATCATTTAAATTTGGATTAGATTCTAAATTACTATTGTTATTTATGAAATCTTTAATCTCGATAAACCCCTCATTAATAACATTTTGAAGAACCATTACGTAAATTGAAGCCGCAGTTACTGGCTTAACTTTTTTCTTTTTTGAAAGTAATCCTAAAAATTTAATCATTACTCTAGTTTAAAATTTTTTTTCGATTCCTCCATAATTTGGATGCCAATTGAAAGACATGCAGTTGCAGCTGGTGAAGGTGCGTTAAGCACATGCAAATTATTATTATTCTTAACAATTTTAAAGTCATCGATCATCTTGCCATTTTTGTCTAGAGCCATCGCTCTAACACCACTTCTTCCATTTACAATATCATCTCTTTTTAATGATGGTAATATTTTTTGTAATTCCTTCAAAAATAAAGATTTTGAGAACGCTCTTTTGTACTCATTATAACCAAATTTCCAATTATTTATGAACAATTTCCAAGTACCTATAAATGAAAGTGATTGATAAGTATCCTTAAAACTAAAATCGAGCTTATTATAACCCTCTCTTTTAAATGTAAAAACAGCATTTGGACCACATTCAATTTCACCATTTGTCATTCTTGTAAAATGTACTCCTAAAAAAGGGAAATCAGGATTAGGAACTGGATATATCAGATTTTTTATTTTAGATTTAGCTGAGTCTGATAATCTATAATAATCACCTCTAAAACCAACAATTTGCATCTTTAAATCAATCTGATCCTTAATGGCAAGTCTATCAGAGAAAAGACCACCACAAAAAATATTATGCCTGCTATAAAAATTACCTTTTGAAGTAATAATCTTGTTATTAAAAAAATCTAAGACCTTACAACCTGTTAGTATAAGGCTCTTACTATTAATTGATAGGATCTTTTCCGCTAATTTATTTGTAACACTCTTATAATCAATAATACCAGACTGCGGAACCCAAAGTGCTTTTACTCCGGAAATATTAGGTTCGATTTTTTTAAACTCTTTTGGTTCAAGAATTTTTAATCCAATTAAACCATTCTTTTCTCCATTTTTCTTTAAATCTATGAGACGTTCAGCTTCATCATTATTTACTGCTACAACTAATTTTCCACACACATCAAAATCAATATTATTTTCCTTAGCAAATTGAATCAAAAGTTTTCTGCCTAACACACAATTATTTGCTTTATAACTTCCATACTTATAATAAAGACCTGAATGAATTACACCGGAATTACTTCCTGTTTGATGAAATGCTAACTCATTTTCTTTTTCGAAAATTACAATTCTAAGATTAGGGAAATTAGTTTGCAATTGAAATCCAGATGCAAGGCCAATAATACCTCCTCCTACAATTGCAATGTCATATTGAGTTATTTCCTTGGTAATAATTAAAGAAATTATTTAAGAGTAAATACTCTAGAAATATTAAAACCAAAAAATATATCACCTTTTAAAAAATTTCCTGTAGTATTTGTGATAAAATCTGTGTCAATCATATGCGGCGAATTACTTAAGTGTAATTGAAAAACGTGACCTCCAGTTTCAATATCAAAACCAATAGAAAGTACATTTTTGTTTATAATTTCATTTAGTTGATAAAAAAATTCTGTATTTAATGAGATACGCCTTGTTAGCTTTTGTCTACCGCCAAATCCTAAAGAAAATCTATCATTATTTTTAATTTCTACAAAATTATAATGTATAAATGTGGGTGTAAATTGTAAAGATAAATTACGTGTTATCTTTCTTGCAAATAATATTTGATGTGTATATGATAAATTATCATATACACCATCGGAGTTACTATTTAACAAATTAGATGATGGAATTTGCTTTAAACAAATTACGGAATTGATAACAATCGTGACTGGAAATCCATTTACTATTTGTCTTTTTAGTCTGAACTTTGAATTAGCATCAATAACTTTTGTTGAAGAGCTTCTCCCAACGCCTACAGAAAGCCAATCATTTAATCCATATTCTAAACTAAGTCTAACTTGAGAAAAGTCCAAGCCATATAAATTATAAGCGCCTGAATTAAGCGGGCCAAATCTATGCTGGATATTAAATTGTAAAATATCTTTTGCTTGTAACTCAACCGATTGCCCATTAACTATCTTGGTTCCTTTAAATAAATAACTAACATAGAAAGGAGAATTATCTTTAGATAACAAACTAAACAAATTATCTTGTGCATTAAGACAATAAGGCATATAAAATATTAGAAAGAAAAAAAATACCCTCATTTATTAATTTTTAATTTAATATCAATGTGAACCTTAATATTTTCTGCAATTTTATACATTACAATAGTTGGAATTTTAATATTGTAATCATCTAATTTTACAGATAAGTTAGCTGCAATAGAAATAAAATCTCCATTATTAACAAAAGAACCATTAGCAGTAATTTTATTAGTAATTCCATGTATAGTTAATTTACCCTCAACAGTTGCATTGTCATTGTCCAAATTAGTTACAGTACCAGAAAAAGTAGAATTAGGATATTTGTCAGATTCTAAGTAATTTTCATTAAAATGCTCTTGCATTAATGCATTAGGAAAAATAAAATCTGAAATATTTAATTGGAAAACAAGATCGTTATTCGAAGCATCAAATACTGCAGAGACATTATCATTAACCGCAGTGATATTTTCGATTGGAGTTTCAGAAAAGAATGATATATTTCCAGAATTACCTAAAAATATTTGAGCTTGAATTTGAGTGCTAATTAATAATAATATTAATAATATTTTATTCACAATTTATCCAATTTGAAATAATCATTATTTCCGAATTAGTTAGTGGAGTATTATTAACAGGTGGCATTAATTTATTTGAAACCTGTTGATTTAAATAAAAATTATCTACTGCATACACAACCTCCTCATATGTTTCTAACATTGGAGGCACACCACCTGATTGACTATGACATGATGTACAATTATTTTCGATTATAGGGCTAACTGAATCAGTAAAAATTTGCTCTGTATTACAATCTGGTTCTAACTCATTGTATGTGCAAGAACAAAATAAAAGCAAAAGTAAACTATATTTCATTTTGCAAATTTAACGATTTAAAATTTATTCTATTAAACAAGAATAAGCCAATAACAAATAAAAAAACTACAACCCAAAGTGCAATTTGCTGACTATAAAAGGATGAAATTAATCCAAATAAAAGTGGACCAATGAATGATGTAGCTTTTCCTGAAAAAGCAAAGAAACCAAAAAACTCATTTAATTTATTTCTTGGAGTAATTTTAGACATTAAAGATCTACTGCAAGATTGATTTGGACCAATCATCAATCCTATCAAAATACCAGAAAACCAAAATACTTCTTTTGGAAAATTTGTTTCTGGTGCTAAAATGGCAAGTAGCGTTGAAAATATTAAAACGATTAATGTTATGTTAATAGTTTTTTTAACTCCAATAACATCTTCAATATAGCCAAACAAAAATGATCCAATACCTGCAGCAACATTTAAAACTATTCCCAAAGTCATTACTTCAGAAAAAGAAAAATCAAGTGATGAAACAGCATAAATACCACCAAGTGCAAAAATAGTAATAAGAGCATCATTATAAAATAATCTAGCAATTAGAAATTGAAAAACTACTTTATAATTTGAAATTGTAACTAAACTATTCTTTAAAGAAATAAACGAATGAGTGATATACACTTTCTTAAATTTCTTCTTTTTTGTATCTCCTACAAATAAAAAGGTTGGTATAGAAAAAATAAGAAGCCAAATACCAACTAAAATATTTATTGTTCTAACATCCGCAGGTGACATTTCCGGAAATAAAAATAATGATAAAGAAAGAGCTATTAATCCACCAAAAAAACCAAGCCCCCATGCAAATCCAGATATTTTGCCAACATTTTCTTTGTCAGTAAAATCTGCCAGATAAGAATTACAAAATACAGTACCCATCTCAAAAGATACATTCGCTAAAATAAAAAAAGATAATGCCATAAAAACATCACCTTCTTGTGGAAAAAATAACAAAATTGAAAAAACAGCACATATCCATGTAAAAAAAATTAAAAAGAACTTTCTGTAACCTCCATTGTCAGCAATAGCTCCTAAAATAGGCGACAACAAAGCTACTGTAACAGCTGAAACTGCAATAGCATTGGCCCAAAGAATTGTTCCACTCTGTTCATTTTCAGCTATTATCTTAGTAAAAAACGCACTATAAACGAAAGTTACAATAATATTAGTAAATGGTTGATTAGCAAAATCATACATTGACCACGATAATATTTCCTTTTTATCTTTAATTTTTGAAAAAATCATATTTAAAATATTACTCAATAATAAGAAAATATTGATAAGAAATATTTAAATTAAGGTATTAAAAAACTTACATTTGTTTATATAAAAAAAACAAAAAAATGAACTTAGAAGGAATATTAAATATTTCAGGAAAATCAGGCTTATTTAGGGTGATTTCAAATACAAAAAATACAGTAATAGTTGAATCGCTTGAAAGTGGAAAAAGAGGGTCACTTCACTCAAATAATCAGGCTAATATGTTAGATGAAATTGGCATCTATACATATGATGATACAGTACCTTTATCTAATATTTTTGATTCAATTGCAAAAAAAGAAAATGGCGGACAAGCAATATCACATAAAAGTTCAAATAGTGAATTAATTACTTACTTTAGAGACATCCTAAAAGAATATGATGAGGAAAGAGTTTATATATCATCAATAAAAAAAGTAATTCAATGGTATAATTGCATGCAAGCTGCGGAATTAATTTTATTGTCTGAAGAAACTAAAAAAGAAACTAAAAAAGAAACTAAAAAAGAAACTAAAAAAGAAACTAAAAAAAAATAATCTATTAATATCTAAAATGACCATTCCAACTCGTCCTAAAAGAAAGATAAGAG
>NYTT01000090.1 GCA_002683775.1 Flavobacteriales bacterium | reverse complement strand
AGAATGGGTTGTATTTATATTCTATCAATAATGGGAATCAAGTTTTAACAAAAAGAATGATGGTAAGTAATTAATTAATTAATTAATGTCTTTTAGGTTAACTATTTTAGGCTCCAGCTCAGCAATACCATCTGTAAATAGAAATCCAACATCACAACTATTAAATGTGAACGAGCGTTGCTATTTAATTGATTGTGGTGAAGGAACTCAAGTCCAGTTGCGTAAATATGAATTAAATTTTCAAAGAATTAATCATATTTTCATTAGTCACTTGCATGGAGATCATTATTTTGGTTTAATTGGTTTGATTAGTAGTATGCATCTTTTAGGAAGAAATAAAGATTTACATATTCATGCACACAAAGAGTTAGAAGCAATAATTGAAATACAACTTCAAGCAGCTAACACAGATTTAAATTACCCACTTTTTTTTCATCCTCTTCCTGAAAATGATGAGTTAATTATTCACGAAGATGACAATATAAAAGTTTCTAATATAATTCTTGATCACACTATTAAATGTTCAGGATTTTTGTTTGAAGAGAAAAAGTTTTCAAGAAAAATAGTAAGATCTAAAGTTGAAGAGTATAATATTCCCCATGATAAACTTATAAGTTTACAGAACGGATCTGATTGGATTAATTCTACAGGTGAAGTTATAAAGAATAAATCTTTAACAACAATGAATACTAAGCCAAAAAGATATGCTTTCTGTACTGATACTCGATATAGTGATTTGTTAATAGAAAAGTTTAAAGAAATTGACTTGTTATATTACGAAACTACATTTAAGGAAGATATGCTTGATAGAGCTAGACAGACTGGTCATTCTACAACATTTCAAGCGGCTTCTCTAGCAAAGAGTTCAAAAGCTAAAAATCTTCTTATTGGTCATTATTCTAAGCGATATAAAGACACTTCTGAATTATTAATTGAAACTAAAAAATATTTTAAGAATACATTTCTTTCAAAATCTGGGATGGTACTAGATTTCAAGCAATTCTGATATAATTATATTGGTATATTTGCATTAATTGTAATATAATGAATAGAATCGTTTTATTTTTCATGTTGATGTGTAGTTTTTCGTTAAAATCTCAAATTATTTCAGATTCAGTTAGATCTTATAATTGTATTCACGATGGAGCTATTTTTTTAGATATATTTTCCTCTTCTCAAGTTGATTTTTGGCAATTTAATGATCAGGATTTAGGATGGATAGATGCAGATACTATTTCATCTGTTTTTTATTCTGCAAATCAAGATACTTTAATAACACAGAAATGTGGTAGCTATAGAGTTATAATCTTAGGTGACACTTCAAATACATTTTATATTGGTTGTCCACTTGGCACAAGATCTTCACATGAAAATATAAACTGCTATGGTGACTCTTCTGGATTACTTAAGAGTGTTGCGTACTCAGGTGCTGAACCTTATTTTTATGAATGGTATTTTGACAGTTTATTATATTCCTCTGGATATGATGATACAGTAATTTATGATTTGCCAATTGGAAACTATCAATTTATTGTTATTGACTCTTTAGGTTGTACTGATTCATTGTCTAGTATAATTTCATCTCCTTCTGATTTAGTTTTTGATACAGTGTATTCTGATAACATAAATTGTAGAAATATTAATTCAGGTAGTATTTCATTTTCAGTTAGTGGTGGTAAGCCATTCTTTATTGAACCAAAATATGATTCTTATTTAATTGATTTAAATTCAGGGGATACTATATCATTTGTTATTGGTGATAGTATTTCATCTTCAACTTTTTTATTATCAAATTCTTTTCAAGTTATTTTTGACAGCTTATATGCTGGAAATTATTTGCTATCTGTTTCAGATTCACTTAATTGTACACTACTTGATACGTTTATTCTAACTCAGCCATATCCATACCAAACATTTGCTTCTACAACGTTTCCTTTAATATGTGAATCAGATAGTGGATATCTGATGATTGATAGTGTGCTTGGGGGAGGAAATATTAATTTCGGATTTAACTATGATATTCTTCAAGGACCAAATGGAGATTCTTTGTTTGTACCATCAGGATGGTATAATATTTTTATTGAAGATTTAGATTTTGGATGTATTGATACTGTTAGTGTGAGATGTTCTGCGCAATTTGAAATTAATGTAAATGCATCTATAACTCATGTCGATTGTTTTGGTCACCAGACTGGAAATGTTATTATTGATACTATATATGGAGGAAACTATCCATATGATGTTCAGTGGGGAAGTTATGACAATGAATTTTTATATGCAGGTAGTTATTTAGTAAATATTGTTGATTCAATTGGATGTGTTCATCAAGAATCTTTTGAGTTAAATGAATCTGATCAAATTGTTACAAATGCACTAATTTCGCCATCAAACTGTTTTGGGGGTGAAGAAGGATTTATTACAATAGATTTATCTGGCGGAACAGCTCCATTAAGTTATAATTGGTTAAATGGAACCGGTACACCTGATTCTTTATATGCATTAAGTGATGGGCTCTATGTATTAATTGTTAACGATGGATTGTCATGTATAGATACGTTCAATTTTGTCTTACAATCTCCTGATTTATTAGAAATAGATCTAACTGCAGATCAACTGCTACTTAGCTGTAATGGAGCTTTAACAACTGCAAATATAATAGTTAACGGTGGAGTAGATCCATATTCTTTTGTATGGAATGATTCTGATACTACTCAACAAAGAATTATAGGAGTAGGAAATTATTTAATTGATGTTATTGATAGTAATGGATGCATTGCCTCTGATAGTATTGTAATACTTGAGCCAGATTCACTAGAAATATTCTTAGATTACTCAGATATTGGATGTGATTTTGGTGCTACTGCTTCATTAACTTATTTAGGAGGTGTACCACCTATTTCATTTTTATGGAGTACTGGAGATACCACAAGTTCAATAGATTCATTGTGGGATTTAACATATTGGGTTGTAGTCACAGATTCTTGTGGCACCTCAGTCTCTGATACAATAAATCTTGAATATTATGAACTTAACACAGATATTAATTATAATGAGTCTGCTTATAGTGCTAATGTAGAGGTTTTTAGTTCAACTTCAGAAGGTCCTTTTGGGTTTACCTGGATAAATATATTTGGAGATACTATTTCATTTACTGAGAATATATATTCTTTGTGTGAAGGAACTTACTTCGCTGTTACAACAGATTTTTCAAATGACTGTAGTGTCGTAGATACCCTTTTAGTCGAGTATGATTTACCCTTTGGAATCGTTGATGTTTTAACAACTACAGTATATGATGATATTAATCTTTGGGGAGCATCGCCTTACTCTTATTTATGGAGTAATGGTCAAGTAAAACAAAAATCTGACTTATGCCCAGGGTCGCATTGGGTTGAAGTTACAGATGTTAATAATTGTCTAGTAAGAGAAGATTTTACAATTGATGATTTAATAATAACTTTAGACCCTGCTTCTTCAATAATTGAATGTAACTTAGAAAATTTAGATGTTAATATTCAAGCTACGGCTACTGGAGGAATTGCCCCATATTCATTTCTATGGTGGAATGGTTTTGTTGGAAATTCAATTAATCTTGGTTTAAATCCTGGAAATTATAGTCTAACTGTTACTGATGCAAATAATTGTATTGAAGATACCTCTTTTAAAATTGCTTCATTAACATCTGAATGTATACCAAATGTATTTTCTCCAAACGGAGATAACATAAATGATAGTTGGAGCTTGGAAGATACTTTTTTGTACAGTGATAGTAAAGTGAGTATATATGGTAGATTTGGCTCATTGATTTTTGAATCAGTTGGTTATTATGAAAAATGGAATGGAACTAATACAAATGGAGCTGAGGTTCCTGATGGTGTATATTTCTATTCTATTGAATTAGGAAATGGATTTGATCCCATAAATGGAACAATTTCTATTTTGAGATAAGAAATAATATTTCAGACAGTTCATTTTTTTTGAGCCAAATGATTTCTTTATCTTTTCTAAACCAAGTTAATTGTCTTTTTGCAAATCTCCTTGTGTTTTTCTTTATATCATTAATAGCTTCTTGTAAAGTTATTTTTTTCTCAAGAAACATAAATATTTCTCTGTACCCAACAGTTTGCAATGAGTTGATATTTTTGTGTTTTAATAATGAATTAACTTCATTTAAAAAGCCTAATTTCATCATTAAATCTACTCTTAAGTTTATACGCTTATAAAGAGATTCTCTGTCTATCTGCAAACCAATTTTTATTATTTTAAAAGCCCTTTTCTTAACAGTATTAGTTCTAAATGATGAAAGTGATCTTCCGGTTTCCTCAAATACTTCTAATTGTCTTAATAGTCTTTTTGGATTTTTATTTTCTTCTAAAAGTTTATATTTAGGATCAATTTTTTTGATTTTTTCCTGCAGCCATACTAATCCATTTTCTTCATATAATTTCTTTACTCTTTCTCTATTTTCTTTTGTAACTTCAGGAATCTTATCAAAACCTTTACAAATAGCATCTATATATAAACCAGATCCACCAACCACAATTACGCTATCATTAGTTTCGTGTAATTCATTGATTTTGCTTATAGCATCAATCTCATATTTTCCAGCATTGTAATCTTCTTTTATACTAATGTTCTGAATAAAGTGATGTTTTACTATTTTTAAATTATAAGATGAGGGTGGTGCTGTTCCAATTTTTAATTCTTTGTAGAATTGTCTTGAATCACATGATATTATTTCACATTTGATGGCTTTTGCAAGTTTAATACTAAGATCTGTTTTTCCAATTGCTGTTGGTCCAATAATAAATATTACTCTTTTAATAGTATTCATCTTCTAATTCATCTTCTAATTCATCACGATTCTCACTTATATCATTGTTAGATTCAAAATATATTTCATTTTCACTATCTGGCATTTTACCAACTTGATAAATCACATTTGAATGATCTTTGTTGTTTTCAGATTTGGATATATAAGTTACAAGGAAACGCCACATTTTCATGAAATCATACACATAAATTAACTGTGAGTTTATAATTGGGAATACAGATGTTATAGAAATCTCTTTCATCTCACAGGCGCCAACTTCCTTTTCATCTATTTTAAATAATGGTATTTCTTTTAATAAATTAAATTCCTCATCTGTCATATAGAATGATGCCATTTCACGCTTGTTCAAATTTAAAGATTTAATAATTTCGTAATGTAATTCTTCTAAAGATTTTTCAGAATCTATTTCAATATTTCTTATAACATCATTTTTATGCTCTAAGTATATTTGTAATACAATATTCATTTATTTAAATTTAGTTCTTTAGCTTTTTTGTATATAAATTTTAAAGCTTCATCTCTGTTGTTCTCAATTTTTCCATCAAGAATAGCATCCTTAATTGATTTTTTTAAAATACCAATTTCTTTACCTGCCTTAATATTAAAAAGTTGCATTATTTCAATTCCATTAATTGGAGGTTGAAAATTTCTTATTTGATCTTTTTGTTCAACAATTTTTAATTTCTTTCTAACTGATTGAAAATTATTTAAATATTTTTTAACCTTGTTTATATTCTTTGATGTTATATCCGCGTCACATAATGTCATTAAATCTTCAATATCATTTCCTGCATCAAATAATAATCTTCTTATAGCAGAATCTGTTACGATATCTTTAGCTAAAACAATAGGTCTTAAATGAAGAGCAACTAATTTTTGAACATATTTCATTTTTTCATTTAGTGGTAGTTTTAGTTTTCTGAAAATTCCAGGAACCATTTTGCCTCCAATAAATTCATGAGCATGAAATGTCCATCCTTGCTTCTTTTCGTATTTTTTTGTCTGTGGTTTTGCAATATCATGAAGTAAAGCGGCCCATCTTAACCAAAGATTTTTAGAATGTATACTAATATTATCTAATACTTCAATCGTATGATAAAAATTATCTTTATGTACATGTTTGCCAACACGTTCTACACCTTCTAGTTTAACAAGTTCAGGAAAAAATTGGTGTAATAATTTTGTTTCAAATAACACTTTAAAACCTCTTGAGGGTTTTGGGGATAATATTATTTTGTTTAATTCTTCAGTTATTCTTTCTTGAGATATTATGGATAGTCGCTCACAATTTCTTAAGATTGCTTCATATGATTCTTTTTCTATCTCAAAATGCAATTGTGTAGCAAATCTAACTGCTCTCATCATTCTTAATGGGTCATCACTGTAAGTTTTGTTGGGATTTCCAGGAGTCTTAATGATTTTATTTTTTAAATCTTCAATTCCATTAAATGGATCAATAAGTTCTCCGAAGTCATCTTTATTTAACTGAATTGAAATAGCATTTATAGTAAAGTCTCTTCTTATTTGATCATCTTCAAACGTTCCGTTTTCAACTATTGGTTTACGACTATTTGATCTGTATGACTCTTTTCTAGCGCCAATAAACTCGTAGTTTTCACCCTTGTAAGATATTAAAGCAGTTCCAAATTTTTTGAAAACTTTAAATCTTGCTTGTTTGCCCATTGTAAGAGCTACTTTTTCAGCAAGTATGATGCCACTTCCAACACATACAAAATCAATATCAGTAACAGTATTCTCTCTTTTGAGTAATAAATCTCTTACCCAGCCTCCTACTACATATGTTGGGTACTTTAATTTGTCACTTTCTTTTTGAATGATATTAAATATCTGATTCTTTAATTCTCTTGAGTAATTCACTATCTTATTTTTGTATAAGTACCATCAGTATTTATTAGTATAATTTTAGAGGGTATACTCATGATTTCCTCTTTACGCAAATTTACGATATAATCAACATTATTTTTTATTTCTTTAGAAATTTCTGAAAATTTATTTGGGTTTTTGCTTCCACTAATATTTGCTGATGTTGATACTATTGGTTTTCCAAATTTTTTAATTAGATTTTGACAAAATTTATCTTTTACAATTCGTATAGCAACAGACCCCGAAACATCTAAAGTTGATTTTGTATTGCATTTTCACCATTTAATGATAAAGGATCAAAGTGT
>NYTT01000089.1 GCA_002683775.1 Flavobacteriales bacterium | reverse complement strand
GGTTTTTTATACCACGGTAGAGTTAAAGCACTTGCTGAATCGGCTCGTGAAGGAGGGTTAAAATTTTAAGAAATTAATATATGTTAAAATTAGCACAAAATAAAAGAGTAAATATTTCTGGAGACATTGAGTTAAAAGATAGACTTGTTGGAGTCCAAAGAGTTGTTAAGGTAACAAAAGGTGGTAGAGCTTTTAGGTTCTCAGCTATTGTTGTTGTTGGTGATGAAAAAAGTGTTGTTGGTATCGGATTAGGTAAATCTAAGGATGTAGCTACAGCTATACAGAAAGGTATTGAATCTGCTAAGAAAAATTTAGTAAGGATTCCTATATATAAAGGTACCATTCCGCATGAACAAGTAGCTAAATTTAAAGGTGCTTCTGTATTAATTAAACCTGCTTCAAATGGTACTGGTGTTAAAGCTGGTGGTGCAATGCGTGCTGTATTGGAAAGTGCTGGTGTAAAAGATATTCTTGCAAAATCTAAAGGTTCTGCAAATTCTCATAATTTAGTTAAAGCTACTCTAAAGGCACTACTTGAATTAAGAGACCCAAGAACTGTAGCTATGCAAAGAGGTGTAACAATGGATAAGGTATTTAACGGATAATTATATAATGGACAAGATTAAAATAAAACAAGTTAGGAGTAGAATTGGAAGGCCTAAAGATCAGAGAAGAACTTTAGATGCTTTGGGACTTAGAAAAATGAATGCAGTTGTTGAACATAATGCAACTCCACAAATATTAGGAATGGTAAACAAAGTTTCTCATTTAATAAATGTAGTAAAATAATATTGATATGGAATTACAAAATTTAAAACCTGTTGAAGGTTCTATAAAAAATAAAAAGAGAGCTGTTGGAAGAGGAGAAGGTTCTAAAAAAGGTGGTACTTCAACACGAGGACATAAAGGTGCAAAATCACGTTCTGGATATTCACGAAAAATAGGCTTTGAAGGTGGTCAGCAACCATTACAAAGAAGAGTTCCTAAATTTGGATTTACTTCACCAAATCGTGTTGAATATAATGGCGTTAATATTGATACTATAGAATCCTTAGTTAACTCTAAAAAGCTAAAATCAAGTATTGTAAAAAAAGATTTAATGAATAATGGACTTGTTCAGAAAAATGATTTAGTTAAGATTTTAGGAAGAGGGAACCTTACTGTTAAAATTAATATTGAGGCAGATGCTTTTTCAGCATCAGCTAAGCTCTCTATAGAAAAGGCAGGTGGTACCGCAACTATCATAGAAAAGTAAAATGAAAAAATTTTTAGAAACAATTAAAAATATCTGGAAAATTGAAGAACTAAGAAATAGAATCTTAGTTACTTTAGGTATTTTAGCCATTTATAGACTTGGATCTTTTGTTGTTATTCCTGGCGTCGATCCTTCACAACTTTCTGCTTTACAAGACCAAACTTCCGATGGTCTATTAGGATTATTAAATATGTTTACTGGTGGTGCATTTTCACAGGCCTCCATTTTTGCATTGGGAATAATGCCTTACATTTCTGCATCTATTGTTGTACAATTACTAGGTATGGCGATTCCTTATTTCCAAAAATTACAAAAAGAAGGTGAAAGTGGAAGAAGAAAGATTAATAATATTACAAGATATTTAACAATACTTATAACTGGAGGACAAGCGCCAGGTTATATTGCTAACCTAAAAGCAACATTACCTGAATCAGCATTTTTATTACCTGCTGGAGGTTTTTGGGCATCTTCAATTATTATTTTAGTTACTGGTACGATGTTTGTTATGTGGTTAGGAGAAAAGATAACAGACAGAGGAATTGGTAATGGAATCTCATTGTTAATTATGATTGGGATAATTGCTGGTTTACCACAATCTTTAATGCAAGAATTTGTAGCTGCTTTAGGTTCAACAGGAGGTGGTTTAGTTATTTTTATGGTTGAAATGCTTGCATTGCTTATTGTTATTATGATATCCATTTTATTAGTGCAAGGAACAAGACGTATTCCTGTTCAATATGCTAAACGAGTTGTTGGTAACAAACAATATGGTGGTGTACGACAGTTTATCCCTTTAAAAGTTAATGCTGCTGGAGTTATGCCAATAATATTTGCTCAAGCAATAATGTTTGTCCCAATTACATTAGTTGGCTTCTCTGATAGTGAAAGTTTACAAGGAATAGCATCAGTTTTAACTGATTTTGGTGGATTTTGGTATAATTTCATGTTTTTTATAATGATTGTTTTATTTACATATTTTTATACTGCTATTACTGTTAATCCTAACCAAATGGCTGATGATATGAAAAAAAATGGTGGATTTATACCAGGAATAAAACCAGGAAGAGCAACATCTGATTATCTTGATGCTGTAATGTCACGTATTACATTTCCAGGATCATTATTCTTAGGTTTTGTAGCAATACTTCCTGCTTTTGCTATGGCTGCCGGTGTTAACATGCAGTTTGCTCAGTTTTATGGAGGTACTTCATTATTAATTTTAGTTGGTGTGATTTTAGATACACTTCAACAAATTGAAAGTCATCTACTAATGCGTCATTATGACGGGTTAATGGATTCAGGGAGGATAAAAGGAAAATCTTCTGGAAATATGATGTAATCATTTTATATGATAAGTTATAAATCAGAAGAAGAGATAGATTTAGTTAGAAGAAGTTCTTTACTTGTTGCTAATACCCATGCAGAAATTGCAGGGCTTATTAAACCCGGAATAACAACTTTAGCTTTAGATAAAATTGCTGAAGAGTTTATTAGAGATAATGGTGGTGAACCTGCCTTTAAAGGATATAATGGTTTTCCTAATACCCTTTGTATGTCACCAAATCATCAAGTTGTACACGGTATGCCAAATAGTAATGTATTAAAAAATGGAGATATACTATCAGTTGATTGTGGTGTATTAATGAATGATTACTATGGGGACTCCGCTTATACTTATGAAGTTGGTATTGTTAATGATAGTACTAAAAAGTTACTTGAAGTCACTAAAGAATCACTGTTAAAAGGTATTGAAATGGCTTGCGTTGGAAATAGAATTGGAGATATCAGTTCAGCTATTCAAAATTATGCTGAATCCTTTGGTTATTCAGTTGTAAGAGAGTTAGTGGGTCATGGTTTGGGAAAAAAATTACACGAATCTCCAGAAGTACCTAATTATGGTAAGTCTGGAAATGGAATTATGCTTAAAGAAGGTTTAGTAATTGCAATTGAACCAATGATTAATATGGGTAAAAGAGGTATAAAGCAACATAACGATGGATGGACAATAACAACTATTGATAATAAACCATCTGCACATTTTGAACACACTATTGTTGTTCGAAAAGGAAAGGCGGAAATATTATCAAGTTTTGTAGATATAGAAAAAAAAATAAATGGCTAAACAAGGAAATATAGAATTAGATGGCGTAATAGTGCAAGCATTGTCAAATGCAATGTTTAGAGTTGAGCTAGAAAATGGACATGAAGTTGTTGCACACATATCTGGTAAAATGAGAAAATTCTATATAAAGCTATTAACTGGCGATAAAATAAAACTTGAGATGTCTCCTTATGATTTAACAAAAGGAAGAATAACTTACAGGTACTAATTAAAAAAAAGAAAATGAAAGTACGAGCATCAGTAAAAAAAAGAAGTGAAGATTGCATCATTGTGAAAAGAAAAGGTCGCGTTTATGTAATCAATAAAAAAAATCCTAGATATAAACAAAGACAAGGTTAAAAATGGCAAGAATACAAGGTATTGATTTACCAAAAAATAAAAGAGGAGTTATTGGATTAACTTATATATATGGAATTGGTTCATCTTTTGCGAAAGCAATTTTAGATAAAGCAAAAGTTTCTCATGATATTAAGGTTCAAGATTGGACAGATGATCAAGCAAGTGCTATTAGAGCTATTATAGCTGATAACTATACAGTAGAAGGAGAATTAAGAGCTGAGACTAAGATGAGTATTAAGCGACTAATGGATATTGGTTGTTACAGAGGTATACGACACAGAACTGGCTTGCCTCTGAGAGGGCAGAAGACTAAAAATAACTCTAGAACTAGAAAAGGAAAAAGAAAAACAGTTGCTAACAAAAAGATTGCAACTAAATAAAACATAGTATGGCTAAAACAACAAAAAAAAATACAGTAAGAGTTGAAGCAGAGGGACAAGCGCATATTCATGCGAGCTTCAATAATATTATCATTTCACTTACAAATAACAGTGGACAAGTAATTTCTTGGTCATCTGCAGGTAAAATGGGATTTAGAGGATCAAAAAAGAACACTCCTTATGCAGCACAGATGGCAGCGGAAGATTGTTCAAAAGTTGCTCTTGAGAAAGGTTTAAAAAGAGTAAAGGTTTATGTTAAGGGTCCTGGACAAGGTAGAGAATCTGCAATTAGATCCATTCATAATTCAGGAATTATCGTAACAGAAATTGTTGATATTACACCATTACCACATAATGGATGTAGACCCCCTAAGAAAAGAAGAGTTTAATTAATTATATTAAAAAAAATGGCAAGATATACAGGCCCAACATCAAGAATAGCAAGAAGATTCGGAGAACCAATTTTTGGTCCAGATAAAGCTTTAGCAAAAAAAGCTTATGGTCCCGGACAGCATGGTAATCAACGTAGAAGAGGAAAAGAATCTGCTTATGGTGTGCAGTTAATGGAAAAGCAAAAAGCTAAATTTACTTATGGTATTTTAGAGAAACAATTTTCTAATTTGTTTAAAGAGGCACTTAGAAGAAAAGGAGTTACAGGTGAAGTTTTACTTCAAATGTGTGAGATGCGTTTAGATAATGTTGTATTTAGATTAGGACTTGCTCCTACAAGAAGAGCAGCACGACAATTGGTGACACACAATCATATCACTGTTAATGGTGATAATATCAATATACCTTCTTATGCCTTGAGAGTTGGTGATCTGGTATCTGTTAGAGAAAAATCAAAATCTTTAGAAGTAATTGACAATGCAATCGCTTCTAATAAAATTCAAATGGAATGGCTTGAATTTAATTCTGAAACAAAAGTTGGTAAGGTAATAGCTGCACCTGAAAGAATTCAGATTCCTGAGAATATTAAAGAACAAGTAATAGTAGAGTTATACTCCAAATAAAATAATTAAAAAATTAAATATGTCAATTTTAAATTTTCAAAAGCCTGATGAGGTTATAATGATAAATGAGGAAGCTAATCAAGGAAATTTCGAGTTTCGTCCTCTTGAACCTGGTTATGGTTTAACCGTTGGTAATGCTTTAAGAAGAGTATTGTTATCATCTTTAGAAGGATTTGCTATTACATCAATTAAGATAACTGGTGTTGATCATGAATTTTCAACTATTGAAGGTGTTGTTCAGGATATAGCAGAAATTATTCTAAATATCAAGCAAGTAAGATTTAAGCAACAAATTGATTCGGTTGAATCTGAAGTTGCCACACTTAAAGTCACAAAGAGTGATAATGTTACTGCATCTGATATTGCAAGTAGTTTATCTAATTTTCAAGTTCTTAATACAGACCAAGTAATATGTGAGATGAATAAATCTGTCACTTTTGAGATGGAATTTACTATTTCAAAGGGACGAGGATATGTTCCTGCAGATGAAAATGTAGATGAAGATGCTTCAATTGGTACAATTGCGATTGATTCAATTTTCACTCCAATTAAAAATGTTAACTATAATATAGAAAATTATAGAGTTGGTCAGAAGACCGATTTCGAGAAATTAAATTTCAATATTACAACTGATGGTTCAATTGAACCTAAGAATGCATTAACTGAAGCTTCTAAGATTCTTATTCAGCACTTCATGCTTTTTTCTGATGAGAAAATTAATTTAGAGGAAGAGGTAGTTGATGATTTTGACGAAGACACTCTACACATGAGACAACTTTTAAAAACTGAATTAACTGAATTTGGTTTGTCAGTGAGAGCACTTAATTGTTTGAAAACTGCTGAGGTGTTTACTTTAGGTGAATTGGTTTCATTTAAAAAATCAGATATGTTGAAATTTAGAAACTTTGGTAAAAAATCACTCACTGAGTTAGAAGATTTAGTTTCCGAGAAAGGATTAACATTTGGTTTTGATGTTGAAAAGTATAATTAAAGAATAAAAGATTAGAAAAAATGAGACACGGAAAAAAGTTTAATCACTTAAGTAGAAAATCTGCACATAGGAAAGCAATGCTTTCAAATATGGTATGTTCATTAATAGAGCATAAGCGTATTAAAACTACATTGGCAAAAGCAAAAGCTCTTAGAGTATACATAGAACCTTTAATTACTAAATCGAAGAATGATACAACTCACTCGCGAAGAATTGCTTTTTCTTATTTAAAACAAAAAGAAGCAATTACAGAATTATTTAGTGATATTGCAACAAAAGTTTCAGATAGACAAGGAGGTTATACAAGAATTCTTAAGCTTAGTAATAGGCTAGGTGATAATGCACAGATGGCTCTTATTGAGTTAGTTGATTATAATGAAGAATATACAACAAATAAGCCTAAGAAATCAAAATCAAGAAGAACAAGGAAAAAGAATTTAGATCAGTCTACAATTACTAAATCTAGTACTGATAATATTATAGAGGATATAACATCTGAAGAAGTTATAGATGTTGCTAGTAGTGAGAAGGAAGAAGTGAATATTGATGAAAAAAAATCATCTGATTTAAAAGATGAAAGTCATAAAAAAACAGAAAAAGAAGTTACTGACGCTGAAAATAAAGAGGAAAAAGGAGAGTAGTATTTAATCTTCTTTTTTAATATTTAATTAAGGGTAAGGCTTTGGCTTTACCTTTTTTTTTAAAATAAAATGAAATATAACAAGAAAAAGAATGCAGTTTTATTATTAGAAGATGGTACTGTATTTTATGGAAAAGCTAACGGTATTGATGGTATAGCTACTGGTGAGTTGTGTTTTAATACTGGGATGACTGGTTATCAGGAAGTATTTACTGATCCTTCTTATTTTGGGCAATTAATGATAACTACCAATGCTCATGTAGGTAATTATGGTGTCAAGAATGAGGAATCTGAATCATTGGATTTAAAAATATCTGGATTAATCTGCAAGAATTTTAATAATGGTTTTTCTAGAGAAGGAGGAGATACTGATTTACAAACATTTTTTGTGAACCAGAACAAAATTGTAATTTCTGATATTGATACCAGAGCAGTTGTACGTCATATTCGTGATAAAGGAGCTATGAACGCTTTAATTTCAACGTCTATATCAGATTTAAATGAACTTTCAAATATCCTTAGTAAAGTTCCTTCAATGAAAGGATTAGAATTATCATCTTCTGTTTCAACAAACAAATCATATACTTTAGGAGATAAGAATTCAGATATTAAAATTGCTGTTTTAGATCTTGGAGTTAAAAAAAACATATTAAAATGTTTAATCGAAAGAGGTTGTTTTCTTAAGGTTTTTCCAATGAATACCAAATATGATGAAATGAAAATGTGGCAACCAAATGGTTTCTTTTTATCTAATGGTCCAGGTGATCCATCTGCTATGCCAAATGTGATTGCTGAAGTTAAGAGAATAATAAAAGATGGAAGAGCTGTCTTTGGTATTTGCTTAGGTCATCAAGCTATTGCAATTTCTGAAGGAATTTCAACTTATAAAATGCATAACGGTCACAGAGGAATTAATCATCCTGTAAAGAATTTAGAGACTGGTAAAGCAGAAGTTACATCACAAAACCATGGTTTTGGAATATCAAAAGAAGATATATTTGAAAATTCTAATATTAAGATTACACATATTAATTTAAATGATGATACGGTTGAAGGTATTAGGTTGATAAATAATAATTGTTTCTCTGTTCAATATCATCCGGAATCTTCTCCAGGTCCACATGATTCAAGATATTTATTTGATAATTTTATTAATAATATTAAAAAAACAAATGAGTAAAATCACTAAAATTCATTCAAGGCAAATATTAGATTCACGTGGTAATCCTACGATTGAAGCTGAGGTTTATACATCAGATGGTTTTATATCAAGAGCAGCAGTCCCTTCAGGAGCCTCAACTGGTCGTTATGAAGCTGTAGAGCTAAGAGATAATGATAATAAAGTTTATTTGGGCAAAGGAGTTTTAAAGGCTGTGAAAAATGTAAATACTATAATTAATGAAGCATTATGTGGAATCGATGTAACTAATCAAAGATTAATCGATACTAAAATGATTAATTTAGATGGTACAAGCGAAAAGAAAGTATTAGGCGCTAATTCAATGCTTGCTGTATCTTTAGCATGTTCTAAAGCTTCCTCATTAGTGTCAAGAACTTCACTTTATAAGCATATTGGTGGAGAACTAGCAACTGAATTACCTATTCCAATGATGAACATATTGAACGGTGGATCTCACGCTGATAATAGTATTGATTTTCAGGAGTTTATGGTTATGCCAGTTGGTGCAAATTGTTTTTCACAAGCATTACAAATGGGGACAGAAGTATTTCATCATTTAAAATCTGAACTGAAAAAGCATGGATATTCTACTAATGTTGGAGATGAAGGTGGTTTTGCTCCAAATTTATCATCTAATGAGCAAGCTATAGAAATAGTTTTAAAATCAATTGAATCTGCCGGATATCGTCCTGGTGAAGATATGTATATTGCAATAGATGCAGCTGCTTCTGAATTCTTTGATTCAAAAGAGAAATTATATCATTTTCATCAATCAACTGGTGAAAAACTTACACCTATTCAAATGGTTGATTACTGGAAAGATTGGACTAAGAAATATCCAATTTTATCAATTGAGGATGGATTAGATGAAGATGATTGGGATGCTTGGAAAGCTTTGACAACAAAGATAGGAGATAAAGTACAGCTTGTTGGTGATGATTTGTTTGTTACTAATGTAAATCGACTGACAACGGGAATAGACAATGAAATTGCAAATTCAATTTTGATTAAAGTTAATCAGATTGGTACTTTAAGTGAAACTGTTGATGCTATAAATCTTGCAAAGGATAATAGTTATACAACTATTATGAGCCACAGATCTGGAGAGACTGAAGATACAATTATTGCTGATCTTGCAGTTGCTTTTAATTGTGGGCAAATCAAAACTGGTTCAGCTTCAAGATCCGATAGAATAGCAAAATATAATCAGCTTTTAAGAATTGAAGAAGAGCTTGGTGAAAAGGCAATTTACACAGGAAAAGATTTCAAATTTCTAAAAAAATAAATACACGAATAATCTAAAATATTAAAAATGAGCAAAACAGCAGAATTACATTATAATGGTAAAATTTTCAAACTTCCAATTGTAACTGGATCTGAAAATGAAAATGCATTAGATATAAGTAAGTTACGTGGAGAATCAGGTTTAATCACATTAGATCGTGGGTTTAAGAATACTGGTTCATGTGAAAGTGCTATAACTTTTTTAAATGGTGAGGAAGGAGTACTAAAATACAGAGGATACTCAATAGAAGAATTAGCTGAAAAATCTACTTTCTTAGAAGTTTCTTTTTTATTAATTTATGGAGAATTACCAACCCAAAGTGAACTTGATACTTTTACTAAAGATATAACAGAACATTCTTTAGTTCATGAAGATGTTAGAGCAATTTTAGATGGTTATCCCTCAAAGGCCCATCCTATGGGAGTATTGTCTTCTCTTGTGTCATCATTAACTGCTTTTTATCCAAGATCTTTGGATCCTAATCGATCTTCTGAACAAGTTGAAGGAACAATTATCAGAGCATTAGCAAAATTACCTACACTTGCTGCTTGGAGTTATAAAAACCGTGTGCGACAACCAATCGTATATCCTAAAAATCATTTAAGCTATTCTGCAAATTTTATGCAGATGATGTTTTCCTTACCAACAACTGATTACAAAGTGAGTCCCGTAATTGCAAAAGCTATTGATAAACTATTAATTTTGCATGCTGATCATGAGCAGAATTGCTCAACTTCAACTGTAAGAGTTGTTGGATCATCACATGCAAGTTTGTATGCTTCAGTTTCTGCAGGTATTGCAGCCCTATGGGGCCCTCTTCACGGAGGTGCTAATCAAGCGGTAATTGAGATGCTTGAAGAAATTAAATTAGATGGCGGTGATGTTGATAAATTTGTAGCTAAGGCAAAAGATAAAAACGATTCTTTTCGTTTGATGGGTTTTGGGCATCGAGTTTATAAAAGTTTTGATCCTCGTGCTACAATTATTAAAAAGGCTGCAGATGATGTTTTAACTGAGCTAAATGTAGTTGATCCTGTTCTTGAAATAGCCAAGAAGTTAGAAAGAGTAGCTTTAGAGGATGATTATTTTAAATCAAGAAACCTTTATCCAAATGTCGATTTTTATTCAGGAATAATATACAGAGCTTTAGGTATACCAACAGATATGTTTACAGTAATGTTTGCTTTAGGTAGGCTTCCGGGCTGGATTGCGCAGTGGAAAGAAATGAGAGAGAATCATGAGCCAATTGGTAGGCCTAGACAAGTTTATACTGGAGAAAATGCTAGATCTTACGTTGATATAGAAAACAGATAAAATATTCAAATAGTGGGTTATAAATCTTTAAACGAATGTATTTCTGATTTAAATTCTGTTAATGAACTTAAAAAAATTAAAGAAGAAATAAATCCAGAATTAGAGATGGCTTCAATTCATCTTGAAGAGTTTACTAATGATGGAAAAGCAATTCTTTTTGAGAATATAAAAAATTGTAATTATAGAGCTGTTTCTAACATTTTTGGATCATTATCAAGAAGTAGGTATATTTTTCGTGATAGCTTGAAGATTGTGAAAGATTTAATTGCTATAAAAACAAACCCAATAGGTGCTTTAAAAAATTTTCCCAGTACTATTTTTGCTGTTTTAAATGGTATTTACGCATTACCAAAAAAAGTTAGATTTCAAGGATTTAAAGAAATTACTATTAATGATTTGCCTCAGATTAAATGTTGGAAAGATGATGGCGGTTCATTTATTACCTTACCACAAGTTTATTCAGAAGATATAGATAATCCTGGTATTCTAAATTCAAATCTAGGAATGTATAGAATTCAATTGACTGGCAATGATTACATACTAAATAAAGAAATTGGCATGCATTATCAATTACATAGAGGTATTGGAGTGCATCAAAAGAAAGCTAATATAAAAGGAAAACCTTTAAAAGTATCTATTTTTATTGGTGGTCCTCCCGCACATACTTTTGCTGCTGTCATGCCACTACCAGAAGGAATGAGTGAAATTTCTTTTGCAGGTGTGTTAGGAAAAAAAAGATTTAGATATTCTAAAAAAGAGGGTTATACAATATCAGCAGATGCTGATTTTGTAATATGTGGTGAGTTGCATCCAAATGAGTTAAAGCCCGAAGGTCCTTTTGGTGATCACCTAGGTTATTATAGTTTGAAACATGATTTTCCTTTTTTACGAGTTCATAAAGTTTATGCTAAGAAAAATGGAATTTGGCCTTTTACTGTTGTTGGACGGCCACCACAAGAAGACTCTCAATTTGGATCTCTTATTCATGATATTACTGATAATGTAATCGAAAAAGAAATTCCAGGTTTAAAGTCAGTAAATGCTGTTGATGAATCAGGTGTCCATCCATTATTATTGGCTGTTGGTTCAGAAAGATATACTCCTTACAATCCTGTTAAGCAACCACAAGAAATTTTAACTATAGCAAATCATATTTTAGGTACTGGCCAAATGAGTTTAGCAAAGTATTTATTTATATGTGATGATGAGATTATAGTTGATGTCAATGATGAGAAGGCCTATTTTACTCATTTTCTTCAAAGAGTTGATTGGAAAAGAGATTTACATTTTCAAACTAAAACAACTATTGATACATTAGATTATAGTGGAGATGATTTAAATAAAGGATCGAAATTAGTTTTAGCAGCAGCTGGAGATGTTAAAAGAAAATTAATTAAAGATATTTCATATTTATCTCTTTCAAAAAATATACTTAATGCCAGAATTGTTAGTCCAGGTAATTTAGTTGTTGAGGGAAATGGAAGTATTGAAGATTTAGTAATTTCATTAGAATCACATAGCTTAGAAGGAATTGCCCTAATTACAATTGTAGATGATGCGATTTTTACTGCAGAAGATTTCTCAAATTGGTTGTGGGTTACATTTACTAGATCTAATCCTGCTAATGATATGCACGGATTAAATTCTCAAATTATTAATAAACATTTTTCATGCACAATTCCTGTTATTGATGCTAGAATTAAACCGCATCATGCACCTGTGTTAAAAAGATAGCAATAACTACACAATTTCTTTTACTGTTTATCTTTTCTAAACAATCATGAGTAATTAACTTTCTTTCTTGAATTTTCTCCACTTCTTTTTAGTTTTACCATTTTTTAAGATTTTATAAAGAGGAGCACTTTCAAACCCTTTAGGTAATACTAATTTGTTTACTTCTTTTCCAATTAAACTTTCTATATCCATAAAATTTTTGACCTGTTTGGAATTTATAAAGGTTATTGCTTCTCCAGTTCTATCTGCTCTTGCTGTTCTTCCTATTCTGTGTACATAGTCCTCAGCGTCATGTGGGACTTCATAGTTAATTACTATTTCAATACCTTTAATGTCAATCCCTCTTGATAAAATATCAGTAGCAACTAAAATTCTTATTTTCTTATTTTTAAAATCTCGAATAGTTTGCTCTCTTTGCTGTTGATCTAAACCTGAATGCATTTCACTTGCTCTCATTCCGGATTTGTTTAATGTTTGTTTAATTTCTTTTACATTTTTAATACTTGAAGCAAATATTAGAACATGACTTAGATCCTTACCTCTTAACTTTAATATTTCTCTTACTAATTTTACTTTTTGGTTGTCGTTTACCATATACGCATTTTGCGTAAGTCCTTCAGCAGGTTTTGAAATTGCTAAGCTTATACTCTTTGGATCTTTTAATAATGTATTTGCTAGTTTTCTGATTTTTGGAGGCATTGTTGCAGAAAAAAGTAGGTTTTGTCTATTTTTTGGTAATTGATTGGAAATTAACATTATGTCATCATAAAACCCCATATCTAACATTCTGTCAGCTTCATCCAAAATAAGATAATCTACATAAGAAGTATCAAAGTAATCAAAATCCAAATGAGCGAGTAATCTTCCCGGAGTACAAATAATTATATCGGCACCTTTTTTTAAGGCTTGCTTTTGATTGTCAAATTCAATTCCTGTACCTCCTCCATATACTGGGTACGATGAAGAATTAGTAAAATAAGAAAATCCTTCAATTTGCATGTCAATCTGTTTCGCTAGCTCCCTAGTTGGTGCAATTATAATAGCTTTTACTTTATTACAAATATCTATTTTGGTTAGATTATCTAAAATTGGTAATACAAATGCGGCTGTTTTTCCCGTTCCTGTCTGTGCGCAAGCAATTAAATCATCTCCTTGTTGTATAATTGGTATTGCTTTTTCTTGAATTGGGGTTGCTTTAATAAATCCCATCATATCAAGACCTTCTCTTAATTCTTTACCAAATTTAAATTGTGTAAAATTCATTATGTAAATATACTAAAACGAATATGTTTAATCAGTTAGTATTAAACTGATTATTTTGTGCTATCAATGATTTTGTTGATTTTTTTTAAAATGGCGAAGAAAGTATCCATTTCTTCTTTTTCAAAATGTGATTTAACATTCTCATTAAAATCAATTACAACCTTTTTTGCTATTTCTCTTCTGTTTATTCCCAATGGAGTTAGGTGAATAACTGATTTTCTTTTATCATTTGGATCTGATCTTCTTTCAATTACCTTGTGTTCTTCTAATTTAATTAAATATCTAGACAAAGATGTCGCTTCCATTCCCATATTTGGACCTAATTGTGTTGATGGCGTGCCTTCGTATATATCAATATTTAACAAAACCATACCAAGAGCCATACTCGCCATGTACTCACTTGCAGTTCGATTATATAATTTTGAAATATTATACCAAGTTTTTCTAATGTTATAATCAATTGTATCTTCTTGTTCCATTTTTTTCACTAAAATAATAAAAATTTTATATCCTACTAAATCTATTGTTTTTCATATTTTATACAATTAAAATTTATATTTTTATGACATTATAAAATAACTATATGAATTATTTATCTCCACTAGAAATGTTTTACAAATGGGAATCTCAAAATCCCAATGAAATTTATTTGTCTCAACCAATTGATAATGTTTGGCATAATTGGACTTGGAAGGATTATGGCTTAGAAGTTAGAAAAATGGCGTCTTACCTGCAGTCATTAAATTTACCTCAAAATAGTAAAATTGCCTTATTATCAAAAAATTGTGCACACTGGCTAATGGCTGATATGGCAATTATGATGAGTGGTCATGTATCTGTACCAATATACCCTAATTTAAATTCTGAAACATTAGAAAAAATTTTAACTCATTCTGAGTCTAAATTGTTATTTGTTGGAAAGCTTGATAATTTTTCGTCGATGAAGAAAGGTGTTCCTTCAAATATTGATTGTATAACTTTTCCTTTTTATTCTGAGAATTTTCCAAGATGGGATGAGTTAATTAAAGATGTTGAACCAATTGCAGATAATATCATCAGAGATTCTTCAGATCTTGCTACTATTATTTATACTTCAGGAACTACAGGAGATCCAAAAGGAGTTATGCATACATTCTATAATTTTTCTTTCTCAACTACTAATGCTGTAAATACTTTAGACTTAGAAGGAAGTGTTTTCTTTTCTTATTTGCCTTTGTGTCATATTGCTGAAAGGTTATTAGTTAATATGGGTAGTTTATATAGTGGAGGCAGAGTTTACTTTGCTGAGAGTCTCGATACGTTCACTTTTAATCTTCAACAGGCATCTCCCACAGTTTTTTTAGGCGTCCCTAGAATCTGGTCTAAATTCCAACAAGGAATTTTAAAAAAATTACCACAATGGAAACTTACTCTTTTACTTAATATTCCATTCGTTTCATCATTGATTAAGAAAAAGATAAAGAAAGGTCTTGGTTTATCAAATGCAAAAAATATCTTTACAGGTGCAGCACCAACTCCATCAGCTTTACTTAAGTGGTTTTCTCGCTTAGATATTAAAATTCAAGAGGCTTATGCCATGACTGAAAATACTTGCTATTCTCATGTTAGCTTGAGTAATAAAATTAAAGTAGGTTCTGTAGGTCAACCATTGCCTCTTTGTCAAGTAAAACTATCAGAAAAAAATGAAATTTTAATTAAGCACGATGCATTAATGACTGGTTATTATAAAGATAAAAAAGAAACAAATAACACTATTATTGACGGATGGCTATATACTGGTGATCAAGGTTCTATTGATAAGAATAATTTTTTAACTATTACTGGAAGAGTAAAAGATTTATTTAAAACTAGTAAAGGGAAATATGTCGCTCCATCTCCGATTGAAATGAAGCTTTCGGTAAATAATGATATAGAACAGACTTGTGTTGTTGGTACTGCACTTCCTCAACCAATTGCAATCATTGTTTTAACTCATTTAGGTAAAGCAAAGAGTAAAGAGGACTTAATATCTTCTTTAAACTTAACTTTAGATATAGTTAATCCTAAACTAGATAAACATGAAAAAATACATAATTTTATTGTTGTTAGTGATGAATGGACAGTAGAAAACAAACTTCTTACACCAACAATGAAAATTAAACGAAACGAAATTGAAAGTATTTACAAACATAAGTACTTAGCTTGGTATGATGCAAGAAGAATATGTTTTGACTAGGTTTTTAGTTTCTTTTTTTTAGCTGCAGGAAACAAAATGTTGTTCAAAATTAGTCGATAACCTGGAGAATTTGGGTGAAGAGATAAATCTGTTTTAGGGTCACCAACTTTATGTTGATAGTCTTCTGGATCATGTCCCCCATAAAAAGTCCATGTTCCATTACCTATTTTTCCATGTATATATCTTGCTTCATTTTTTGATTTGGTTTCTCCCATTATCAATACATCTGATTTTATATATTCATTCTTAAATGCTGTAGTTTGTCCCATAAAACCTGCAATCACTTGAGAATGATTCTGGCAAAGCATTGTTGGAACCGGATCCCATTTAGCTGAAAAATCAAATAATGTGAAAAAATCAATTTTTGGATTTAACTTTCGTGTTTGTGTCGCATCAATAGATGAAAACTCATATCT
>NYTT01000020.1 GCA_002683775.1 Flavobacteriales bacterium | reverse complement strand
TGCATTTGAGAATATCCCTACTAATACAACATCATTTAATGCAACTTCTCCTCATGCAGGAGTATTTGATATAAGTATAAGTTTAGAAAATACCATTACTAATTGTAAAATTGATTCTTTATTTAATATTTATATCTATCCAAATCCAACTGCCAAATTCTCACCAATTGATTCAGTGTTTTGTTATGAAGATTCAAAGGAAATGTTTTTTACTGACTCATCTCTTATAGCAAATAAAGATCTATTTGAATCTCATTCTTCATATATTACAGAAATTGAGAATTGGATTTGGTATTTAGATGCAACAAGGTCAAATGATATTGATATTAATCAAAATACATCTGCAATTTTTGAATCACTATCTGATAGTATCACTTCTTATATAATCGAGTTAATTGTAGAAACAAATTATGGATGTCTTGATACCGCTTTTGGTGAAATTGCTGTTTTATCAACTCCTGAAGCAGATTTTGCAATTCCTACTGAAGATGTTCCCAATTACGGAACCTATCTTCTTGATGCTACATCATCTACGACAGGAATAGGTAACTCTGCTAGTCCTGAATTTTATGATTATAATTGGATAATTTCAGATGGACCATATGATTTAGTAAGTATTTTAAATACAAAAGGTGATAATGATAAATTTTATTTTCCATCCCCTGATTCATTATATTACCAGTTTAATTACTTCTTATATGGTCAAAATGACTATACAGAAATATGCTTAATTGTTGGCAATACATATGATATATCATCAGCAATAGACAAAACATGTCAGGATACCATATGTAAAAATGTTAGAATTCAAGCATGGGGAGAGCTTTTTGTTCCTAACGCACTTTATCCTGAAGCTTCAGATGATGGTTCTCGTTTATTCCTGCCGAAAGGAAAATCTCTTGTTGACTACAATTTACAAATCTTTGATAAATTTGGAAATTTAGTTTGGGAAAACAATGAACTTAACGCATCTGATGGATCTCCAAAAACAGGATGGGATGGCACATCAAACGGATCTTTACTGCCACAAGGAACATATATATGGAAAATAGCAGCTAAATTTATTAATGGACCTTGGAATGGAATAGGAGATAATAATAAAAAAACTGGTACAGTTTACCTTATAAGATAAATATGAGACTAAAATTATTACTTCTTTTTTCATTTACTTATAGCATTATCTATGCTCAAGACCCATCTTTTTCTCAGGTTGATATTTATAGTATGTATATGAATCCAGCTCTATGTGGGTCAAGCGGACATCCAAAATTTATTACTATAAGAAGAGAACAATGGAAAGGAATAAATGGAAGTGGCAATCAATCTGCAATCGGAGGGAATTCTCCATTCACAACTTCATTAGCTGAAGCTAGTTTCGGACTTTCAGGTGATAATGCTAGAAACGGAGGTGTTAAAGCATTTAATTTTGGAATTTCATATTTAGCAGAAGATAATGTTTTTGATGAAAACTTAGAAGGGTCCGTTTTTATTAAAAGAGAAGATTATTCAGGATATCTTTCCTTTCTTATAAAATTAGATAATATTAAAGCTCTAAAAAAATACTCTTGGCTTCAGCAAAAGTATATACAATTTGGAGCTGCATTTGGAGGGACAAGTTTTGGTCTGAATTCTGAGAATCTAATTTTTTCAAATATGATTGATGCATATGGCGGGACATATCCATTAGCTACTAACCTACCGTTTAATAGTATAGAAAAGAAGATATTCCCAAGATTTAGTACTGGTGTTGTCTTAAGCATGCTAGGAAATAATTCCTCGACAAAAAGAAATAAAACTATAATGGGTTATTCTTTTAAAACACTTAATGAAAACTTTCAGCTAACTTCTTCTATCACAAAGAAACATACATTTCATATAGAGCATAAGGGGAGTATCCCAACATGGAGTCAAAGACTAATTCCTCATTGGAAAATACTTTTTAAATCGGAGCATTACAAAACAAATGGATGGATTTCTAGAAAATACGAAGTAGGACAATCGATAGATATTGGAGCTAGAAGTCCAATAGAGTTAGGACAAATTTTTAGATTTACGTCTAATTTGCAATCAGAGAGAAAAGATATACATTTTCAAACCTATATTCCTTTTATTCGAGTTAATCTTTACGGAGCTAATCATGGCTATCAAATTTCATATATATATCATGAGTATGAAAGAGCAATTAATACTGATGACTGGTTATATAGCGGAAATACAGGTCTAACTCATGAAATAAGCTTAGTAGTTCATTTGTGGGGAGGCAAAGGGGCTAAAGAATGTATAGAATATGGAGTTATGCAAGAGAATGCATTATTTAAAGATCTAAGATCTAAAGGACTATTAAGTAAAAAAAGAGCAAGAAAAAACTTTCGATAAAATTAAAAAGTTATTGTATAATTCTAGTTCCAAATAAGAATTTATCTCTCCAATAATAGGGATCATTTAATTTACTAATCATCACTCCTTTGCTTGAAGAGGTATGTATAAAATTTCCATTTCCTGTACAAATTCCAGCATGCGTAACTAACTTTGAAGTACTATAAGTATTTGTAAAAAATACTAAATCTCCTTTTTGAATATCATTAGTATTTAATATAATAGTCCCATATCTAGCAAAATTTTCGGCTGTTCTTGGTATATTAGTTATGCCATTTGCTTGAAATGACACATATAATAATCCCGAACAATCAATACCATTTCGACTTAAGCCTCCCATTACATGTTTAGTTCCGATATATTTCTCCGCTTCTTTAATAACACCCATCATCTGAGAGTAAGAAACATTTAATCTTCTTTCTATTCCCGCTTGCTTAAAAGACCTAAACTTATTACTTAATCTACCGTCTTTTTTAAAATAACTTTCAAGATCTGAAAGATTAGACTTTATAGAATAATCATTATTTTCAATATTTGGAGAAAACTTAATATCAGGTGCAATTTGGTTCTCTGACTCTGCTAGCGCATTTTTCAAAGATATAACCTCACTAGCTAGATTTTGATTTTCAATAATTAGTTTTTGATTTTTATTTTTTAATACAATTAGTTCTTTTGAATATTCATCATTTTTTATCATTAGAACTTTTCTTGATGAACTACATGAAGATATAATCAATGATAATACAACAATTAAAAATGTACCCCTTTTATTCATTATTTAAAATTATAATCTCAACTCTTCTATTTATTTCTCTTCCTAATACCGTTCTATTGTCTGCTATAGGCTCCTTCTCTCCTTTCCAATCAATCTTTATTCTTGATTTACGAATTCCTTTAGATTTAAGATATTTTTGAACTGATGTAACCCTATTTTTAGATAATTCTAAATTGTATTGAAAATCAGCCTGAGAATCAGTATGACCAGTTATACGAATGCGTAAATCCTTTTTAGTATTCATGTAATTAGATACACTATCCAGCACTCTCTTAGAACGCTTAGTAAGAATGTAGCTGTCAGATTCAAACTTCACATCTTTAAAAACACTCATAAGATCTCTATCATTATTAATAAGTATATAAACCGTATCAGTTCTGGTTATATAAACTGTATCATTACTTTTTGCTGGCCCTTCGGGACAGCCTTTATTTTGTGGGAAACCATATTCAGTTGGACAATCATCGTCTGCATCTTCTAATCCATCTCCGTCAGTATCAGGACAACCTTTAAAAAGTTTTATTCCAAATGTATCTGGACATTTATCATTCTTATCAGCAATGCCATCACCATCTTTATCTGGGCATCCTTTATTTATTTTTAACCCATATTCTTCAGGACATTCATCATCAATATCTCTTATACCATCCTTGTCTTTATCAGGGCATCCTTTAAGTTCTAATAGTCCTGGTGTTTTGTAGCAATCATCATTCTTATCTAAAACACCGTCCTTGTCTCTATCTCTTTGATTATTTTTAAATTTATATGAAAAAAGTAATCCATGCGAACCTGCAGAAGGGATCTTCATACTGGAAGTTGTTATGTCATAACTATAACCGAAGCTAGATTGTCCATAATCAATACCAAACATCGCAACCATTGCATCTCCTGTTCTATAAGAAAATCCTCCCCATAATAAATTATGATAAACTCCTTTAAGGTTCATATCCAATTGTAAAGGTAACCCTCCCATCTTTTTTAGCAGAACAGAAGGAGAAATTACATTTTGATTTATCTTAAAGTTTATACCTCCATTTATATAATAGTGTTTCTCTAATTTATTACTATTATTTTCTGAGCTAATATCTAATGAACTTCCAACTATATTTGGGATTGCAAGTCCAATAAAATAATCATCATGATAGTAATAAGCTCCAATAGCTACACTATTACCTAAAGCCTTGTTTGTTGCTTCAGAAAATGCAGGATCTAATATCCCGTCGTCTTCCAACTGTATTTGCGAATTATCAATCGCATATTGCATAATAGAACCTGAAGCACCTAGTGATATTCTATTATTCTGTTGAACTTCTATAGAGTAAGATGCAGATAAAGTTGCATTAATAATGGAAATAGGTCCCGTAACATCATTGATAATACTAATTCCTCTTTTATATTTTTTATGATTGAGATGATTATATGATATAGATTGGGTTGAAGGCGCACCCTCAAAACTACTCCACTGATCTCTTAGCATCAACGTTACCTTATTATTTTTTTCTTTACTCAGTGCTGCAGGGTTTATAATTACTTCATTCAACATATACATAGAATAATGAGGAAGCTGTTGCGCATTTAAGAATGTAAAAAAAATGCTAAATATTAGAAATATAATGGCTTTTTTCATTATCTCTTTATTGTTACTGTTCCGTTATAAACTTTATCAGAATCATTAAGTTCGATTACATAATAATATGCGGCAGTTGGAAGATCTACACCATTGTATTTTCCATCCCATGGTACATTATATCCATTAGAACTAAAAACTTCTTGACCCCATCTGTTATAAACTTTGACAATCGTATTTGGAAAATCATATAGTCCATAAATAACCCATTCATCATGAATATTGTCATTATTTGGGGCAAAACCTGAAGGAATTTCAATACAACCATTATATCCATCAAAACCTACCTCAATCAACTCTATTGGAAGTGAACACCCCTTAGCATCTTCTACATATAGAGAATAATTTCCTTTGCTTATATCTGCAATATCAGACGAAGTCTCTCCACTACCCCATTGATATAAAATTGGTGGAATTCCACCTAAAACAAAAGTATTGATAGCACCATCATTCTTTTCTTCACAGCTAGCCGGAATTACTGTATAACTTAATTCTAAAGCTAAAGGCTCATCAATAAAATATGAATAAGTCATTTGACAATTATTATCATCATTAACAATAATCTCATATTCTCCTGAAAACAAATCAGAAATTGATGCTGTTATTTGATTATTTGACCAACTATAAGAATATGGTGGTGTATTGCCACTTAGTGAGAAATTAATAGCTCCTGTTGCGTCTCCATGACATCCATCAATGTCTATAACATCAACTATTGGTGAAAAAGCACTTGGCTGATTAATATTAAAAGATTCTGATTTAAAACATAAATTTGCATCTTGGATAAAGACGGAATAATTATCAGATGGTAAATTCATAAAAGTATTACTGTTTTGATATTGTAATCCTCCATCTATTGAGAATGTATATCCAGGTACACCACCAGAAGCAGTAATAATAATCTCTCCTTCAAATTGATTATTACAAATCAAATCAATAGTTGTTACTGAATAAATAATGTCAGATGGTTGATTCACCAAAATAGAAGAGGATGTTGTACAATTATTAAGATCTGAAACTAATATA